>DATLOP010000066.1:0-4381 GCA_035536255.1 Solirubrobacteraceae bacterium | reverse complement strand
GCCCTCGTCGCCATGAGCGGCGGGGTGGACAGCGCCGTCGCCGCGCTGCTGTGCGCCGAGGGCGAGGCGGCCGCGGTGACGCTCGAGCTGTGGTCGGACCCCGAGAACGACGGCGAGAGCTCGTGCTGCTCGGCCTCGGCGGTCCGGGGGGCCCGCGCGCTGGCCCACGACATGGGCCTGCCCCACTTCACGCTGGACCTGCGCGAGGAGTTCCGCGCCGGCGTCGTCGAGCCGTTCGTCGCCGAGCACGCCGCCGGGCTCACGCCCAACCCGTGCGTGCGCTGCAACGGGCACGTGCGCCTGGACGCGATGCTGGAGTTCGCCGGCCGCCTGGGAGCGGCGGCGCTGGCCACCGGCCACTACGCGCGCGTGGCCCGCGACGCGGACGGCCCGCTGCTGCGGGCGGCGGCCGACCCGGCCAAGGACCAGGCGTACATGCTCGCCGCCCTGGAGCCCGCCACGCTGGCGCGGATGCGCTTCCCGCTCGGCGAGCTGACCAAGCCCCAGGTCCGCGAGCGCGCGGCGCGGGCCGGCCTGCCCGTCGCCGCCAAGGCCGACTCGCAGGACCTGTGCTTCCTCGCCGGGACCGACCGCGCCGCCTTCCTGCGCCGCCACGGCGGCCCGCGCGAGCGCCCCGGCGACATCGTGGACCGCCGCGGCCGGGTCCTGGGCCGCCACCGCGGGCACCACGGCTTCACGGTCGGTCAGCGCAAGGGCCTGGGCGTCGCCGCCGCCGCGCCGCTGTACGTGCTGGAGACCGACGCCCGCGCCAACCGCGTGGTCGTCGGGCCGCGCGAGGCGCTGCGCCGGACGACGGTCGAGGTCCGCGACGCCGTCCTGCGCCGCGATGCCGCGCGAGTGAACGCCGTCAAGCTGCGCTACCGCTCGAAGCCGCTGAACGGCGGCATCGAGGGGGAGCTCGCGGCCGGGCGGCACGCCCGGGCGCGCATCGTGCTCGACGAGCCCGTGCTCGGCGCCGCCCCCGGCCAGACCGCGGTGCTGCTCGACGGCGACCTCGTCGTCGGCCACGCCACGATCGCCTGACGGTCCCCGCCTAGACTCCGGGCCGTGACCTCGGACGAGATCCGCCGCACCTTCCTGGACTACTTCGTCGAGCGCGACCACCGGCGGCTGCCGTCGGGCTCGCTGGTGCCGGCGGACTACGACCCGTCGGTCCTGCTGACCACGGCGGGGATGCATCCGCTCAAGCCCTACTTCCTGGGACGCGAGACGCCGCCGCATCCCCGCCTGACCACGTGCCAGAAGGTCTTCCGCACCACCGACATCGAGAACGTGGGCACCACCGCGCGCCACCTGACGTTCTTCGAGATGCTGGGCAACTTCTCGGTCGGCGACTACTTCAAGGAGGGCGCCGTCGAGTACGCGTGGGCGCTGTCCCGCGAGGGCTTCGGGCTGCGCGAGGAGGACATCTGGGTCACCGTGCACCGCGGCGACGAGACGCTGGGGCTCGGGCCCGACGAGGAGGCGATCGAGGCGTGGCGGGCGGTCGGCGTCCCCGACGAGCGGATCGTCCAGCTGGGCACCGAGGACAACTTCTGGCAGGCCGGGCCGACCGGGCCGTGCGGGCCGTGCAGCGAGCTCTACCTGGACCGCGGACCGGAGTTCGGCGGCGACGACGAGCGCCCGGGCGACGACACCGAGCGCTACCTGGAGTTCTGGAACCTCGTGTTCATGCAGTTCGACCAGGACCCGCCGGGCCGCCTGACGCCGCTGCCCGCGCAGAACATCGACACCGGGCTGGGGCTCAACCGGATGGCGGCGATCCTCCAGGGCGTGCCGTCGGTCTACGAGACCGATCAGTTCCTGCCACTGGTGCAGCTGGGGGAGGAGCTGTCGGGCCGGCGGATGGGCGCCGACGACGTCACCACGCGCGCGCTGCGCGTCCTGGCCGACCACTCGCGCGGAATGACGTTCCTGATCGCCGACGGCGTCGTGCCGTCCAACGAGGACCGCGGGTACATCCTGCGCCGGGTGATGCGCCGGGCGATCCTGCAGGGGCGGCGGATCGAGCTGGAGCCCGGGTTCCTGCCCCGCTTCTCGCAGCGCGTGATCGAGACGATGGGCGGCGAGTACCCCGAGCTGGCGGAGCAGCGCGAGGCGATCCTGCGCTGGGTGCGCGCCGAGGAGGAGGCGTTCGGGCGCACGCTGGAGACGGGCACGCGGCTGCTGGACGAGATCATCGAGCGGGCGCGGGCGGAGGGGCTGGAGGGCATCGGCGCCGAGGCGGCGTTCCAGCTGCACGACACCCACGGGTTCCCGGTCGACCTGACGCGCGAGCTGGCCGCCGAGGCCGGCCTGGGCGTGGACGAGGCGGGGTTCGAGACGCTGATGGAGCGCCAGCGCGCCCGCGCGCGCTCGCCGCTCGCGCGCAACGAGGACGACGGCTCGCGCGAGCAGGTGCGGACGTTCGCGGACGGGGCCGGGTTCTCCACGGAGTTCACGGGCTACTTCACCGTCGAGCAGGAGACGACCGTGGGTGCGGTCGCGCCGGCGAACGGCGCCGGTGAGGGAGAGCCCGTGCGGTTGCTGGCCAAGCTGGTCGAGTCGCCCTTCTACGCCGCGGGCGGCGGGCAGATCTCCGACGCGGGGGTCGTCGAGTGCCAGGCCGGCGACTGCCGCGCCCGCGTAGCGGAGGTGTTCCGGATCGGCGACGATCAGGCGGTGGCCCTGGAGGTGGAGCGGGGGGCGCTCAGCGAGGGCTCGCGGGTCGTCGCGCGCGTCGACGCGGCGGCCCGCCACGCCACCGAGGCCAACCACACCGCGACGCACCTGCTGCACGCGGCCCTGCGCGAGCGGCTGGGGACGCACGTGCGCCAGGCGGGCTCCTACGTGGGGCCGGACAAGCTGCGCTTCGACTTCACCCACGGCGGCGCGCTGAGCGACGAGGAGCTGCGCGACGTCGAGGACCGCGTCAACGAGTGGATCCTGGCCAACCAGCCCGTGCGCGCGCTGACCACGACGCTGGACGAGGCGCGCGCGCTGGGCGCCATGGCGCTGTTCGGGGAGAAGTACGGCGACGTGGTGCGGATGGTCGAGGTGGGGGAGGGCGACTTCTCCCGCGAGCTGTGCGGAGGGACGCACGTACGCTCGACGTCGGAGATCGGTCTGCTCCGGATCGCCACCGAGACGTCGAGCGCGGCCAACGTCCGGCGCATCGAGGCGCTGACCGGTCCGGCGGCGGTCGAGCTGATGCGCCGCCACGACGCGCTGCTGCGCGAGACGGCGCGCGAGCTGCGCACCCAGCCCGAGCAGGTGCCGGCGGCGGTGGCCAAGCTGCGCGCGGACGCGAAGTCGACGCGCCAGGCGGCGCCCACCGTGTCGGTCGAGAACTTCGCCGGTGAGGAGATCGCCGGGATCACGGCCGTCCTCGCCGAGGTGCCCGCGCCCGACGAGAAGGCCCTGCTCAAGGCGATGGACCAGGTCAAGTCAACGCACCCCGGCGCCGCCATCCTCCTCGCCGCACCCGGCGACGGGAAGGTGGCGTTCGTCGCCGCGGTCCCGCCGGCGCTCGTGGAGCGCGGCGTGAAGGCGGGCGCGATCGTCAAGGCCGCGGCCGAGGTGACCGGCGGGGGAGGCGGGGGCCGCGACACGATGGCCCGCGCCGGCGGCCGCGACCCGTCCAAGACGCCCGACGCCCTCGCCGCGGCCCGCGCCGCGATCGCCGAGGCCCTCTCCGGGTGAGTCGACCCGGGAGTTGCGCGCAGTTGACCACCTATACGGTGGTTAACGTCACGCGATCCGCCGGATGAGGGTCCTGGCGCTCGACTACGGGGCGGCGCGGTGCGGGGTGGCGGTGAGCGATCCGACCGGGACGCTCGCGACTCCCCTCGATGCGGTCGTTCGCCCGGGGTCGACCGACGGCCTGCAGAGCATCGTGGCGCTCGTCCGCGACCGGAACGTCGAGACCGTGGTCGTCGGCCTGCCGCTCACGCTGGCCGGCGACGAGTCGGAGCAGACGACGCGGGCGCGCGCGTTCGCGGAGCGCCTGGGCCGGGCCGTCGCGCCCGTGCCGGTGGAGCTCTACGACGAGCGGCTGACCACGGCGCAGGCGCGCCGCACGGGCGGCGCGGCGAGCGAGGACTCGCGCGCGGCGGCGCACCTGCTCGAGGCGTGGCTGGCGGCGCGAGACGCGCGCGGCCGCCCGGGGTGAGGCCGGATCGGAGGGCGGGTAGGTCGCCTTGGGCGCTCCGGGCGGCGACCGTGGAGGCACGACCGTCCCGCCGCCCGCCGATGACTCGCATGGGCCTGTTCGACCGTCAACCGCCGCCGTCAAGCGAGCGCACGCCCGAGGAGCGCGAGCGCGCGCGGGCCGAGCGCGAGGCCCGCCGCGCCGCGCGCGAAGGCCGCGCCGCCGACGAAG
>DATLOP010000065.1:0-6916 GCA_035536255.1 Solirubrobacteraceae bacterium | reverse complement strand
AGCTCGCGCCGAAGAGGGCGTTCCAGGCGCGCGACACGAACGTGCGCGCGAACGCCTCGCGGTCGGGCGCGGTGATCCACGCCGCGAGCGCCTCGCGGCGCGTGTTCGCGGGCGGCAGCGTCGCGCCGGCGAGCCCGGCGGGCGCCGCGGCCTCGATCTCGTCCAGCTCGAACACGAGCAGGTCGAGCTCGCGGTCACGCGCCCCGGCGCGCTCGCGCAGCGCCTCCAGCTCGGCCCGCGCCTCGCGCGCCCGGGCCCAGGCCCCGGCGTACGCCTCGCGGCGCCCGGCCTGCGCGGGGCCGCAGAACCCGTCGAGCACGTCGAGCTGCGCCGAGGCCAGCGTGAGCTTGCGGTGCTCGTGCTGCCCGTAGAAGGCGATCAGCCCGGCCGCGAGGTCGCGCAGCTCGGCCACGCCGGCGGCGCGGCCGTTGAGGTAGGCGCGCGTGCGGCCCTCGGCGCTCACCCGCCGGGCGAGGACCAGCTCGTCGGCGTCCGCGGGCAATCGCTCGCCCAGCTCGGCGCGCAGCGCCTCGGGCAGGTCGAAGGACCCCTCGACCCACGCCTCCCCGGCGCCCGGGCGCACGATCCCGCTGCGCGCGCGCCCGCCGAGCAGGAGGTCCAGCGCGTGCGCCAGCACGGTCTTCCCCGCGCCGGTCTCCCCCGTGAGCACGTTGAGGCCCGGGACCAGCCGCAGCTCGGCCCGCTCGATCAGCAGGAGGTTCTCGACACGCAGCTCGTTGAGCACCACCCCGGTCTACCAGCGGCCCCCGACGGACCCGGCCCGCCGCCGTCGCTCCGTGCGCGTTTTCTGGCGATCCGGACCGGTCGTGTGGGAGGCTGGCCGCGTGGGCCGCCTCTACGACGCCACCTGGGGCCGCGGGTTCGCCGCGCTGTACGACCGCATGCTCGCCGCCACCGAGGACGCCGGACTGCGCGACCGCCGGCGTGCCCTGCTGTCCCAGGCGCGGGGCTCGACGCTCGAGCTCGGCGCCGGCACGGGCCTGAACCTCGACCTCTATCCCGACGCCGTGACCGAGCTGGTCCTCACCGAGCCCTTCGAGCACATGGCGACCCGGCTGCGCGCCCGCGCCCGCGAGCAGGCGCGGCCCACCGAGGTCGTGGAGGCCCCCGCCGAGCGCCTCCCGTTCCCCGACGACCGCTTCGACACCGTGGCGGCGACCCTCGTCCTGTGCACGGTGGACGACCCCGAGCGCACCCTGGCCGAGGTGGACCGGGTGCTCAAGCCCGGCGGGCGCTTCCTCTTCCTCGAGCACGTCCGGTCCACCGACCCGCGCACCGCCCGCTGGCAGGACCGCCTGCACGGCCCCTGGCGCTTCGTCGGCGCCGGATGCCACTGCAACCGCGACACGCCGGCGGCGCTCGAGGCCTCGCCGCTGCACGTGGACGCCCTCGAGCGCGCGGAGCTCCCCAAGGCGCCCCCGATCACCCGGCCGCTGATCAGCGGCCACGCCACCGCCGCCGCCTAGCCCTAGCTAGCGCGCCCGACGAACGCGGTGACCGTGGCGGCCTTCTCGTCGTCGTCGAAGCAGCGCACACGTTCGACTCGCGACTTGCCCGCCTAGAAGCACGCGCGGCACCGAACGCGGGAAACACTCGTAAATAGTCCTGAAACGTTGACCGGTCAGCGTCCAACCGCCTACAGTCGCTCACACCCGAAAAACGGAGCGACGAGTTATGTCAGAGACGCTGCCAACCCAAGACCGGGCCACGAGCGAAGGCGACGGCGCAGACCCGAATCCTCTTCCCGGATCCGAGTTCATGGGCATGGGGTTCAACGCCCTTGGCGACTACGACCCGTCTTCCGGCACGGCGCAGCTGTTCGCGCCCGGCGGCCCGTCCACCACCTGGACGGACCCCGTGAGCAAGACCACCTACAGGGTTCCGCCCAACATGCACGCGGTGGCGGACTCGCTGAACTCGCCCTACTTCTTCGTCTTCGACGGGCAGGAGCAGTTCTCTCAGCAGTTCGCGATCGACGCCGAGCTGAAGGGGGGCGGACGGTATTTCGCCGGAGAGTTCGACGTCGCCTACTCCTCGCTCAAGCTCCACGACGCGGCCAACTACTTCGCGATGGCCCAGCAGCGGGTCGTGGTCTGGGGGATCCAACTCGAGAGCACGTCGATCGACGTCCTCTCCCCGAGCTTCACCGACAGCCCGGTCGTCGAGGTTCTGCCGCTGAACTTCAGCCCGGACAACCAGCAGGCCTTCTACGACCTGTTCGACATGTTCGGGACACATTTCGTCAGCTACGTGAGGGCCGGAGGACGGCTCGACTACTTCATCGCCGTGAGCCAGGACTCGACCCTGAGCGAAGACCGGGTCAAGGCGGATGCGACGTTCGAGTTCAAGGGCTACTTCGCCAGCGACCCGCAGAAGGCGGCGGCCGACTGGAGCAAGGTCGACGGCTCTTGGCTGGCGTCCCGCGAGGGTCGCATGCAGGCTCAGGGTGGAGACGAGAGCATCATCGGGAACCTCCAGTTCCCGACGCAGTCCGGCGCCAACGTGCCGACCGCGCTCGGTGCCTGGACAGCGTCGGTGCGCTCGAACCCGGCCATCGCCTTCTTCAAGCTCCGGCCCCTGTCGGCGCTCTTCTCGGGTCCTCAGGCCACGGCCATCGGCCAGGCGCTGCGGAGCTATGCCAACACCGGCCTCAGCGTCGAGGCCGAGCTGGATCGGGCGCCGGCGAAGAACGGCGCCCACATCGTCGCCGCCGGAACCCCGGTACCCCAGCCGAGCCTCCCGGCGCCGCCCCCGGGTGTCGCGGTCTCCTTCTGGTGGCTGGTCCTGACGGACAACGACGGAAGGGTGCTGTTCAACCAGGTGAAGATGGGCTTCCTCGACTCGCTGGTCGAGGCCGCGGCACCCATCGTGGCGAAGAATCCCGGTTGCTGGATGGCCGCGGCCGGAGTGGGCATGCGCGGTTCGAACTACCCCAGCCAGAAGTGCCTGTCCTTCCTGCACGCCTTCGGCGCGAGCCTGGACCAGTGGCGCCAGGACCAAGGGAACTCCTCCGGGCCGGGGGTGGCGTACGCCTGCGTGGGGCGTCAGGGGTCGACTAAGGGCACCGCCACCGAGAGCTATCTCATGACCAACGACATGGCCGTGGTCTCGGAGAAGGTCGAGGCGTCCGCGCTGTACTACCCGCGTCCCGAGGCCGGAAGGGCGCGCCTCGAGGAATGGCTGGCCCGCGCGTGAGGCTGCTGGTGATCGCGCACGGCGGGCCGGCCAGCGGCATGACCCGCGTGGCCGTCGGGATCGCCGACGCGCTCGCCGAGGCGCATGACGTCCACGTAGTGGGCGCGGGCGCCGCGTTGCGCGGACGCCGCTGGAGGGCGCACGGGCACGACGACGTCGAGGACCCGCTCAAGCGAGCCGCCGCGGCCGCGCTGGCTCCACGGCTGCGCGTCGACCTCGTGCTCGCTGTGGGGCCGGCCGATCCCGAGATCGTGGAAGCCGTCAAGCGGCGCCGGCCGGAGTGCCGGGCCGCCGCCTACGTGCCGGTCGACGGGCCCGTCCATCCGCTCGAGCGCGCGGCGCTGAGCGGGTTCGACCTCATCGTGGTGCCCACGGAGCAGGCGCGTCGTCACGCACTGGACGCCGGTCTTCCCCGCGCGCGCATCCGGGTCATCCCCCACGCCGTGGACGGCAGCGCGTTCCACGACCTGGGCAGGGCGCGGGACGCCAAGGTGCGAGTGGCCCCCGACCGGACCGCGGCGCACGACTCCGTGTGGATCCTCAACGCCAATCGCAACGATCCTCGGAAGCGGCTCGAGCTGACCCTGCGCGCCTTCGCCCACGTGCGCCGGCGCGGGCACGACGCGTGGCTGGTCCTCCACACCGGCCGCCCGCCGCGGCGCCTGCACCTCGGGGTCCGCGTGGCCGAGCTCGGGATCGCGGATCGAGTCATCTTCACCTCAGGCGAGGACGAGGGCGACCATCCACGGTGGTCGGACGCGGCCCTCAACGAGCTCTACAACGCGTGCGAGGTCGGCGTCAACACGTCGTCGCGGGAGGGCTGGGGACTCGTGGCCTTCGAGCACGCCCTCACCGGCGCCGCGCAGGTGATCACGGACACGCCCATCCACCGGGAGATCTGGGGCGACGCGGCGGTGCTCGCCGGCGAGGGAGCCACCGGGGCGGCCCTCGAGCGGCTCGTCGGGGATCCGGCCGCCCGCCGCCTGCAGGCCGGCAGGGCGCGCGACCGGGCGCGAGGACGGGACGTCGACCCGGCCTCGGTCGGGCGATCCTGGCGCGAGCTGACCGCGCGAGAGCCGACGGCGGGAGCGCTGGCGTGCGCGTCCTGACCTGGAACGCGTTCGGCGGGAGCACGGCGGCACTGGCCGCGGCCCTCACCGCCAACAACATCGACCTGTGCGTCCTGCAGGAGGCTCAGGTCAACCCGGCGAGCCCGTGGTACGCGCCCCTCGCGGGACTCGCCGGCTACGTCCTCACTCCCAGCGTCCGCGAGAACGTGTGCCACGCCCTGCCCGGCGGGACGCTCTATCCCGCGGATTCGCAGGTCCGGGCGTACGCGATCGTGCGAAGGACGGCGACGATCCCCGCCCCACCGGAGGTCAAGCTCGTCGACTACACCACCGACGGCGTCTGGGGACCGAAGACGCCGACCGATCCGTTCAAGGCAGCGCAGGCGGGATACAACCAGCGGCCGCCGCTGAGGATCAAGTTTCCCTTCGGAGGGTTCATGACGACCCTGTTCACGTGGCACGCGCCGCAGGTCGCCATCTGGAACCCGCTCGCCGTGTCGATGTTCGACCAGAGCAAGGCCCTGGCGGACGCGGTGGCGCAGCGAGCTGTGATCGCCGGTGACCTCAACACGAAGTCGGTGGCGGGGCACTTCGGGGCTTTCGCGGGCGTACAGCAGCAGGACACCAAGATCGACTACGTGCTCGCCAACACCACGCTGGCCAACGTATCCGAGATCCCGGGAATCAACCTCCAAGCGGGCTCGCATTGGGCCTTGGCCGCCGACGTCACCTGGTAGCTAGAACGCCAGCCGGCCGAACTTCTCGCGCAGGCGGTGGTAGAAGGTGGCGGCGGGGAGCTGGGCCAGGACGGCCTGGCCGTCGAGGAACCGCAGCTCGATCGGGTCCCCGGGCGCCAGCTCGCAGGCCACGCGACCGTCCACCGTGACGTCCGCCGCCTCCTCGCGCGAGCGGTTGGACACGGTCAGGACGTCGTTGGGCGCCACCACCAGCGTGCGCGCGGTCAGGGAGTGCGGGGCGATGAACGAGACCACGAACCCCTCCACCCCCCACGCCATCACGGGCCCGCCGTTGGCCAGGTTGTAGCCGGTGGAGCCCGCGGGAGTGGCGACGACCAAACCGTCGCAGCGCACGCGCCCGACCTCGTCCTCGCCGATCGCGTAGGCCAGGTCGGCCACGCGCGCCCCCTGCTTGCGGTGGAAGGAGACGTCGTTGATCGCGCGGTGCTCCTCGTCGCCGAGGCGCACCACGATCGCCGGCAGCTCCATGCGGTCGAACTCGCCGCGCAGCGCCAGGCTCAGGCCCTCCTCGAGCCGGTCCGGGTCCACCGTGGCCAGAAAGCCCACCTCGCCGAAGTTGACCGCGAACACCGGCGTGGCGGTCCCGGCGAAGCGACGCAGCGCGGTGAGGATCGTCCCGTCTCCGCCGAGCACCAGGCACAGGTCGAACGGCCCGTCCGCCGAGGAGACTTCGACGCCGTGCTTGGCCGCCTCGTCGGGGTCGAAGTGCACGGTCGCGCCGTGCTCGGCGGCCAGGCGGTGCAGGACGGCCAGCGCCTCGGCGACCTGCTCGGGCCGGCGGTGGGTGAGGACCGCGACGTCCATCAGGGCTCGACCTCGCGCGCCGCCACCTCGACGTCGGCCACCGCGCCCGGGCGCCCGGCCTCGGCGAGCCAGGCGAACGTCTCCAGGTTGCCCTTGGGCCCGGGGAGGCCGGACGAGGCGAACCCCAGGACGCTCGCGCCGAGCTCGCGCGCCGCCTCGCCCACGGACACCAGCGCCGCGCGGCGCACGGCGGGATCGCGCACCACGCCGCCCTTGCCCACGTGCTCGCGGCCCGCCTCGAACTGCGGCTTGACCAGGACCAGGGCGTCGAACGCGGGCGCGGCCGCGGCCAGGACCGCGGGCAGGACCTTCGCCGCGGCGATGAAGGACACGTCCATGACGATCAGGTCGGGCGCGTAGGGCAGGTCCGCCGGCGCCAGCTCGCGGGCGTTGGCGCGCTCGATCACGGTCACGCGCGGGTCGTTGCGCAGCCGCCAGTCCAGCTCCCCGTAGGCCACGTCCAGGGCGACGACGTGCTCGGCCCCGCGGCGCAGCAGCACGTCGGTGAACCCGCCCGTCGACGCGCCGACGTCCAGCGCGCGGCGCCCGGCCGGGTCCAGCCCCGTCGCGTCGAGCGCGTTGGCCAGCTTGCGCCCGCCGCGCGAGACGAACTCGCGCGCCTCGTCGACGCTGAGCGGCACGTCCTCGCGGACGAGCTGGCCGGGCTTGTCGGCGCGCCGGCCGTCCTCGCCCAGGCGCACCTCGCCGGCCAGCACCGAGGCCGCGGCGCGACTGCGCGAGGCGAACACCCCGCGGCGCGCCAGCAGCGTGTCCAGCCGCACCTTCGTCGCCCTCGCCATCGCGGGAACGGTACCTTCCACCGTCCATGCCGAGTTCCCTCCCCGCCCTGCTCGCCCGCGGCCGCGCCGTTCCGTGGGTCACGGTCGTCACCGTGGCCACGCAGGTGGCCCGCGAGGGCAAGAAGCGCTGGGACCGCCTGAGCAAGCGCGACCAGCAGGACCTGATGCGGATCCTCAAGAAGCTGCCGGGCGGGCCGAACGCGGTCACCGCGGCGGACCGCGCGACGCTGCGCCGGATCGTCGGCAAGACCGTCTCCTTCGACTAGGA
>DATLOP010000064.1:0-9807 GCA_035536255.1 Solirubrobacteraceae bacterium | reverse complement strand
CGAGCGCGGCGCCGCTGGCCGCGAGCGTGGCGAGCAGGGATCGCGCAGTCAGGCGGCGGAGGCTAGTAGCCGGCGGGGTGGCGGGCCACGAAGCTGGCCGACGAGCGGGCCTGCGACGTCCAGCGCGACCCGGCGACGCGCAGGCCGCTGCTGTCGTAGCGCAGCCCCGCGATGACCGCGTACACGTGACCGCTGTTGGCGTAGACCGTGACCCACTTCCCCGGTCCGGCCAGGCCCCAGTTCGAGTAGCCGAACGTGGGCGCGGCGCCGCGACGGAACGTGGTGCGGAAGGCGTACGTCACCGAGCCGGTGCAGTCGTAGCCGGTGTCGCGCCAGCTTCCGTGCCCGCCGCCCCACTTGTAGGGGAGCTTGGCGATCTCGTTGGCCGAGGCGATGACGCGCTTGACCTCGTCGGGCGCGTTGGCCGGAGCGGCGGCCGTGCCGTCGGACAGGACCTTGGCCACGTTGCCCGGAACGACCTTCAGGTTGGTCGGGGCCGGACCGCTGGCCCGCGGCGGGTTGGGGTCGAACATCGTCCCGCCGTAGCCGGGGCGCGCGGTGGCAGTGGTGCGGATCATCCGCGCCACGCGCCGGGTGACCACGCCCGTGGCGCGCAGGCCGAAGTCGTTCTGGAAGGACTGGACGCGCCCGCGCGTGGGACGGTCGTAGCGCCCGGTCTGCGTCAGCGTGTAGCCCGCGGCGTCGAGGTAGCCCTGCAACGCGCGGACGTCCGCCCCGCGCGCGCCCAGGCGCAGGACGCGGTCGCCGAGGCCGGCCTGCGCGGCGGCAGGCAGCAGCGCGAGCGCCAGCGTGGCGATCGGCACGGCAACCGCCGCGCGTCCGGGAACCCGGGTATTTGCGAACACGTGAAACCCCTTCTCTTCCGGCGCCTACGGGGTTAGCTGTCGGGCTCGCGCGGAAAGAGATCGCGCTACGCAACGCATGTTGCGATTCGCCCCGGACCATCCGGGCCCTGTGGTTCCCCCGCTCCCGCACGCCGTGGCGCGCGAGATTCGGCTGGCTTCGAGTGGGAAGGCTAGCGCACGCTAGGGCTGGATGCGCCCGGCGCCGCCGAGCAGCGCCCGCAGGGCCTCGACGTCGCGGTCCAGCTGCTCGCGCACGCGCGCGAGACGGCGGAGCTCCTGCGCCGCGGCGACCTCGTCGGCGCGGGCGGCGAGCTCCTGGACCCGGCGGGTGACGCGCGACCGCTCGGCCTCCAGCTGGAGCACGTGCGCGTAGCCGTCATGGAGGATGCGGTCCAGCTCCGTCGCGACGTCGGCCTCGTCCAGCGCGCGCAGCGCCTCGAGGCGCCTCTCCAGCCGGGCGAGCGGACGCATCCAGGGGAGGCTGTACCACGCGATCCCCCAGGTCAATGGCCCGAACGGCCCATTGGGGTTCACTTCGCTGAACGGGGAGGGAGGTAGGGTCGCGGCGTGGACCGACTCGACCGCGCCACCGCGGACCTCGACCCGCCGTTCGCCCTCCTGGACCTCGACGCCCTGTGGGCCAACGCGGCCGACATGGAGCGCCGCGCGGCGGGCAAGCCGATGCGCCTGGCCTCCAAGTCGCTGCGCTGCCGGGAGGTGCAGCGCCGGGTCCTGGAGCGCCCGGGCTGGACGGGGACGCTCGCCTTCACGCTGCCCGAGGCGCTGTGGCTGGCCGAGGAGGGCTGGGATGACCTGGTGGTCGCCTACCCGACGGTCGACCGGGCCGCCCTGCGCAGGCTCGCGACCGGTCCCGCGCGGGAGCGGGTCACCGTGATGGTGGACTCCGTGGCCCCCCTGCACCTGATCGGGTCGGTCGCGGGCGCCGGTTCGGTCCGGGTGTGCATCGACGTGGACGCCGGGTGGGCGCCGCTGGGCGGCCGGGTGCGGATCGGGGCCAAGCGCTCGCCGGTGCGCACGCCGGACGCCGCGGCGGCGCTGGCGCGGGAGATCGCCGCGCGCCCCGAGGTCGAGCTGGACGGCGTCATGGCCTACGAGGCCCAGATCGCCGGCGTGGGCGACCGCCCGCCGGGGCGCCCGGTGCGCGGGCTGGCACTGCGGGCGATCCAGCGCCTGTCGGCGCGCGAGCTGGCGGCGCGCCGCGGCGCCGTCGTGGAGGCGGTCGGCGCGGTCGCGCCGCTGCGCTTCGTCAACGGGGGCGGGACGGGCAGCCTGCACACGACGACCCGCGAGCCGGCGGTGACCGAGATCGCCGCGGGGTCGGGGCTCTACGGGCCGACGCTGTTCGACGCCTACCGCGCCTTCGCGCCGCGCCCCGCGGCGCTGTTCGCCCTGCCCGTCGTGCGCAAGCCGGCGCGCTCCATCGCCACCGCGCTGGGCGGCGGCTACCTGGCCTCGGGCCCGGCCGACGCGGCCCGCCTGCCGCGCCCGTTCCGGCCCGAGGGACTGCGCCTGGACCCCCAGGAGGGGGCGGGCGAGGTCCAGACGCCGCTGCTCGGCGGGCCGGCCCGCGACCTGGCGGTGGGCGACCGCGTGTGGTTTCGCCACGCCAAGGCGGGCGAGCTGTGCGAGCGCTTCGACCGGCTGTACCTGGTCGAGGGCGACGCGGTGGTCGAGGAGCTCCCCACCTACCGGGGCGAGGGCAGGACCTTCCTCTAGGCGGGAGCGGGCACGCCCACGCGGCCCAGGACGCGGTCGGTGTAGGGGTTGGCGAAGCGGCCCTCCGGGTCCAGGCGCGCGCGAACGGCCTGGAAGCGGTCCCACTCCGGGTAGCGCGGGCGCAGCGTCTCGGCGGTCTGGAAGTGGCGCTTGCCCCAGTGCGGTCGCCCGCCGAGGCCGTCCATGAGCGCCTCCACGGCACGGAAGTAGGGCTCCCACTCCATGCCCTTGAACATGTGCACGGCGACGTAGCCCGTCTCGCGCCCGTGCGCGGTGGACAGGAACGCCTCGTCGGGGGCCACGACGCGGCACT
The DNA here is from genome assembly GCA_035536255.1 of Solirubrobacteraceae bacterium. Classification (GTDB taxonomy): domain Bacteria; phylum Actinomycetota; class Thermoleophilia; order Solirubrobacterales; family Solirubrobacteraceae; genus AC-38. The sequence goes on along the minus strand of DATLOP010000064.1, from coordinate 6,891 downwards.
CGCACGGGAACGGCACGGCCAGGCGCTCGCGGGCGATCAGCTCGCGCACCCCCTGGACCGCCTCGGCGACCCGCTCCCGCGGGACCGCGTACTCCATCTCGGTGAACCGCACGAGTCGGGGCGAGGCGAAGATCTCGTAGCCGCGGTCGACGCGGCGCGTCGGGCGGACCTGGCGCGATACGAAGCGGTTGATGGCCGGGATCCGCCCCGGCGCCAGGCGGCCGGCCAGGCAGGCGGCGTGGAAGACGTGGTTGCCGAGCAGCACGTCGTCCATCCAGGCCCGCCGGGGCGTGCGCGGGCGCGGCGGCGCGCCGGTGCGGTTGTTGGTCCGCGTGAGCGCGATGTCAGAGTAGGGGAAGAAGTAGAACTCGAAGTGGTCGTTGCCGTCGAAGCGCTCGTCCAGGCCGGCCAGCACGTCGTCCAGCGGCTCGGGCGCGTCGCGGCCCTCCAGGACGAAGGCGGGGACGGCCTGGAGCGTGACCGCGGTGAGGATCCCCAGCGCCCCGAGGTTGGCCCGGACGGCCAGCAGGTCGTCGCCGCCGTCGAGCTCGACCACGGTGCCGTCGCCCGTCACCACCTCGGCCGACCGGACGTTGGCGCCGATGTTGCGCAGCTTCGCGCCGGTCCCGTGGGTGGCGGTGGCGATGGCGCCGGCGATCGACTGGCGGTCGATGTCGCCCAGGTTCTCCACCGCCAGGCCGAGCTCCCACAGGCGGCGGTTGAGCGCGTGGATCGTGATCCCGGCCTCGACGCGGACCAGCCCGCTCTCGCGGTCGGCGTCCAGCACGCGGTCCATCGCGTCCAGCGAGAGCTGGTGGCCGTTGGTGAGCGCGATGTCGGTGAACGAGTGGCCGGCGCCCACCGCGCGGACCGTGCGGCCCTCGGCCGCCGCGCGCTCCACGGTGGCGACGACGTCGTCGCGCGACGCCGCGTCGACGCGCGCCACGGGCGCGCAGTGCTGGTCGCCGGCCCAGTTGCGCCACATGCCCCGACTGTAACGTCCGGGCGGTGAGCTGGGAACCGGAGCTGGAGGAGCTGCGCCGCCGCGAGGAGCTGGCCCGGCGGATGGGCGGCGAGGAGCGGGTGGCGCGCCAGCGCGCCAGCGGGCGGCTCACCGTGCGCGAGCGGATCGACCGGCTGCTCGACGCCGGGTCCTTCCACGAGACGGGCGCGCTCGCCGGGACGGGGACGTACGGGGACGACGGGGAGCTGGAGGACTTCCTGCCCGCCAACTGCGTGGTGGGGACGGGACGGATCGCGGGCCGGCGCGCCGCCGTCCAGGCCGACGACTTCACGGTGCGCGGCGGGGCCGCCGACGCGGCCATCTGGCAGAAGATGGTGTGGGCCGAGCGCGCGGCCCACGACCTGCGCATCCCGCTGGTGCGCCTGGTCGACGGGACGGGCGGCGGCGGCAGCGTCAAGACGCTGGAGACGATGGGGTTCTCCTACGTCCCCCCGCTGCCGGGCTTCGAGCTGGTCGTCGACAACCTCTCGACGGTGCCGGTGGTGGCCGCGGCGCTGGGCCCCACGGCCGGCCTGGGCGCCGCGCGCGTGGTCACCTCGCACTTCAGCGTGATCGTGCGCGGGACGGCGCAGCTGTTCGTGGCCGGGCCCCCGGTCGTGGCCGCGGCGATGGGCGAGTCGCCGGACAAGGAGGCCCTGGGCGGCGCGCGGGCCCAGACCCGGGCCGGCGCGGTGGACAACGAGGCCGCCGACGAGGACGACGCGTTCGACCAGCTGCGCCGCTACCTGTCCTACCTGCCGACCAGCGTGTGGGAGGCGCCGCCGGTGGTCGACGCCGGCGACCCGGCCGACCGGCGCGAGGAGTCGCTGCTGGCGATCGTCCCGCGCGACCGCCGCCGGCCGTACAAGATGCGCGCGATCCTGGAGGCGGTGCTGGACCGGGGCAGCGTCTTCGAGGTCGGCCGCCAGCACGGGCGCTCGACGATCACCGCGCTGGCGCGGCTGGGCGGGCGGCCGGTCGGCGTGCTGGCCTCCGACCCGGGGCACTACGGCGGCGGCCTGACCGCGGCGGCCTCGGACAAGCTGGCGCGGTTCGTCGACGTGTGCGACCAGTTCCACCTCCCGGTCGTCAACTTCGTCGACCAGCCGGGGTTCGTGATCGGGACCGAGGCCGAGCGGGCGGGGACGATCCGCCGCGGCGCCCGCGCGCTGTACGCGGTGCACCAAGCGCGGGTACCGTGGGTCTCGGTCCTCGTGCGCAAGGTGTTCGGGATCGCCGGCGCCGGCCACGGCGACGGGTCGCGGCTGAACCTGCGCTACGCGTGGCCCAGCGGCGACTGGGGCTCGCTGCCGGTGGAGGGCGGGATCGAGGCCGCCTACCGGCGCGAGCTCGAGGCGGCCGAGGACCCGGCGGCGCTGCGCGAGGAGATCCGGGCGCGCCTGGACGCCGTGCGCTCGCCGTTTCGCACGGCCGAGCACTTCAGCGTCGAGGACATCATCGACCCCCGCGACACCCGGCCGCTGCTGTGCGACTGGGCCGCCCGGGCCCACGAGCTCGTCCTCCAGGAGCTGGCGGCGGGGCCCAAGGCCCGCGGGCTGCGCCCGTGAGGACGGACTAGCCTTCCGGCCATGACCGGCTCACCCCCCGGCGACGAGGTCTCACCCGGCGACGTCGCACGCGGCGCGCGCGAGGACGGCTGGCTGATCGTCGACGTGCGCGAGCCGGGCGAGCTGGAGTCCGACGGGCGCTTCCCCGGGGCCGTGCACATCCCGATGGCCGGCCTGAACGAGCGGGCCGAGACCGTTCCCCGCGACCGCCCGGTCGTCTTCGCCTGCCGCACCGGCGCGCGCTCGGGCATGGCCGCCGAGGCCTTCCGGATGGCCGGCTGGGACGCCCACAACCTGGCCGGCGGGATCGAGGCCTGGGAGGCCGCCGGCCTGGAGATCGAGCGCGACGGGGCCGGCCCCGAACAGGCCGGCCCCGGTAGGGACGCCTAGGACTTCTCGTCGCGGCCCGGCTCGTCGGTGCCCGCGTCGTCGCCCGGAGGACCGGCCGGCTCGGACTGCGCCGCCGCGGCGGCGATCGAGTAGTCGGCGTCGCCTTCGGGATCCGTGCCGGACTTGGCGGCCTCCGCGGCCGAGGGCGTCTCCTCGGAGGGCTCGCCGTTGGGCGCCTGGCCCACCGCGGCCTTGGAGGGAGCGATGGTCTCGTGGCTGGGGTGGCTCTCGTTCGGGGGGCCGTAGCCGTGGTCGTCGGAGCCGCCGCGCTTCTTCGCCGCCACGGCGGCCACGCCGCCGATGCCCAGGAGGCCGAGCAGCATGACGACCGGGCGCCGGCTCGTCGAGCTCGTGCGCAGGCCCTTGCCCGCCCGCCCGCGGCGGTAGGACTTGACCGCGCCGGCCACCGGCTGCGCCATCTTCACCAGCATCGCGGCCTTGGCCGCCGTACCCGCCACGCCGCGCTTGCGGCTCTTTCGCAGTGACATCGGATCGCTCCTCGTTCGTTTCAGGTCGTGTGGGTCGTTCCCGTCCCCCACCGCGCCAAACGAGTTAGCCGCCGGCGGGCCCCGGGTAGCGCACCGGCATGGAGACTCCCGAGGAATCGGCCGACCGCACGCTGGAGGAGCTGGAGCAGCAGTCCGAGGAGGTCGGCGAGCACATCGACGAGACGCGCTCGGAGTGGAAGCGCAAGCAGCAGGACTCCGCCGTCCCCGGCGCGGAGGCGGGCGGCGAGTCGGAGGCCGAGGAGGTCGCCGGCGACGGGGAGGGCGAGGGCCCGAACGCCGCCGACGCCGGGCAGTAGCGCCCGGGTCGTCTAGGAGAAGACCTCTTCCTCGGCCAGGCCCTCCACGTGGACGTAGGTGCGCCGGCCGTCGCCGCGCTCCCCCGCCTCCAGCGGGACGACGGCGAAGACGCGGTCGGCCCGGACCCTGGAACGCGCAGAATTACACAGACACGTCGCACCAGCAGGTAGAACATCGCCTGGACGGGCGCCATCCAAGCGAACGGGAGGAAGACATGGCGACGACGCAGCAGATCGACGAGGCCAAGGCCGAGCAGTTCCTGCACAAGGCGATCGGCCACTTCAGCGGAACGATGACCACGCTGTTCGCGGCCGTGGGCGACAAGCTGGGGCTGTTCCAGGCGCTCAAGGAGCACGGCCCGGCGACCAGCCAGGAGCTGGCCGAGCGGGCGGACGTGGACGAGCGCTACGCGCGCGAGTGGCTGCGCGGCATGGCCGCGGCCGAGTACCTGGAGCACGATCCCGCCACCGGGCGCTTCGCGCTGCCGCCCGAGCACGCGCTCGTGCTGGCCACCGAGTCCGGGCCGATGATGCTCGGCGGCGGCATCCAGGAGCTCAAGGGGGCCGTGGCCGTCATCGACCCGGTCATCGAGGCCTTCCGCGAGGGCGGCGGCGTGAAGATCGACGAGTACCCGCAGGACTTCTTCGACGGCCTGGAGCGGTTCACCGCCGGCTGGTTCGAGAACCTGCTGCTCGCCGAGTGGCTGCCCGCCATGCCCGAGGTCGACGCGCGCCTGCGCGAGGGGATCGACGTGGCCGACCTGGGGTGCGGCGCCGGGCGGGCCCTGATCAAGCTGGCCGAGGCCTACCCGAAGTCGCGGTACGTGGGCTACGACCTGCTGGCCCACCACATCGAGCGCGCGCGCGCCAACGCGCAGGCGGCCGGGGTGGCCGACCGCGTGCGGTTCGAGGTCGTCGACGGGTCCAGCCCGCTGCCCGAGAGCTACGACTTCATCACGACGTTCGACGTCGTCCACGACGCGGTCGACCCGGCCGGGCTGGTGAAGACGATCCGCGAGGGCCTGAACGACGGCGGCCACTACCTGATGCTCGAGATCAACGCCGCCGACGACCCCGCGGACAACGTGGGCGAGCTGGCGGCGATGTTCTACGGGTTCAGCCTCTTCTACTGCATGACCACGTCGCTGGCCGACGGCGGCGAGGGCCTGGGGACGTGCGGGATGCCGGAGGCCAAGGTGCGCGAGCTGTGCCAGGCGGCGGGCTTCTCCGGCGTCGAGCGGCTCCCGATCGAGAACCCGTTCAACACGCTGTTCCTCGCCAGGGCGTAAGGTTAGGGCGCCCTAACCGTTAGGGCGCCCTAACTGAACCGACCCTGGAGGCCCGAAATCCCCAAGCGCATCGCGGGGGCGGCGCTGCTCGCCCTCCTCTCCCCCATCCTCGCCGCCTGCGGCGGCGGCGGCTCCGACGACGAGCTCGTCGTCTACTCCGGCCGCAGCGAGGAGCTCGTGGCGCCGCTCATCGAGCGCTTCGAGAAGTCGTCCGGCAAGACCGTCGAGGTCCGCTACGGCAACAGCGCCGAGCTGGCCGCGACGCTGCTCGAGGAGGGCGACAACACCCCGGCCGACGTGTTCTTCAGCCAGGACGCGGGCGCGCTCGGCGCGCTCCAGAAGGCGAACCTCCTGGCCCCCCTCCCGCGGGCCGTGCTGAACCGGGTCGACCCCAAGTGGCGCTCGCCCCAGGGCCGCTGGGTCGGGACTTCGGGCCGCGCGCGCATCGTCGCCTACGACAAGCGCGAGGTGCGGGCCAACGAGCTGCCGCCCACGATCGACGGCTTCACCGACCCCCGGTGGAAGGGCAAGCTCGGCTGGGCGCCGACCAACGCGTCCTTCCAGGCCTTCGTCACCGCGATGCGCCGGCTGCGCGGCGACGCCGCCACCGAGCGCTGGCTGAAGGGCGTCGTGGCCAACGACCCCGAGCGCTTCGAGGACAACGAGCCGCTGCGCGACGCGATCGCCCAGGGCGAGGTCGAGGTCGGGTTCCTCAACCACTACTACGTGGCCCGGGCCATCGCCGAGAACGGCCCCGGTTACCCGGTGGGCGTCCACTTCACGAAGGGCGGCGACCCGGGCTCGCTGGTCAACGTGGCCGGGGTGGCGATCCTGAAGGGGTCGCAGGACGACGCGGGCGCGAAGGAGTTCGTGGAGTACCTGCTCTCGCGCCCCGCGCAGGCGTACTTCGCGCGCGAGACCAAGGAGTACCCGCTGACCGCGGGCGTGCGGCCCGATCCCAGCCTCGTGCCGCTGGCCTCGATCCAGTCGCCGCGGCTCGACCTCTCCGACCTGGACGACGTCCAGGGGACGGAGCGGCTGATCCGCCGGTCGGGGGCGCTCTGACGCAGCGCCGGGCACCGGCGCCGCTGCTGCTGGCCGCAGGTCTGGTCGGCGCAGCGGCGCTGCTGCCGATCGCCTACCTGGCGATCGTCGTGGCCGACGCGGGGCGCGACGCGGTCACCGCGGCGTTCGACGCGCGCGCGCTGAAGCTGCTGGGCCGCAGCGTGGGCCTGGCCGCGGCGGTCACCGCCACGGCGGTCGCCCTCTCCCTCCCGCTGGCCTGGCTGACGCAGCGCACCGACCTCCCGGGGCGCCGCGCCTGGACCGTGCTGACGATGCTCCCGCTCGTCATCCCGTCCTACATCGGGGCCTACCTGCTGGTCTCGGCGCTGGGCCCGGTCGGCCTGCTGCGCGACGCGCTGGGCGTGGACCGGCTGCCCTCGATCTACGGCTTCGCGGGCGCGTGGCTCAGCCTCACGCTGTTCACCTACCCGCTGGTGCTGCTCACCGTGCGCTCGGCCATGCGCCGGCTGGACCCCCAGCTCGAGGAGGCGGCGCGCGGCATGGGCCGCTCGGCCTGGCGGACCTACTTCGGCGTCGTCCTGCCCCAGCTGCGCCCGGCCATCGGAGCCGGCGGGCTGCTGGTCGCGCTGTACGTCCTCAGCGACTTCGGCGCGGTCTCGATCATGCGCTTCGACTCGCTGACGCGCGCGATCTACACCGCCTACCGCGCCAGCTTCGACCGCACGCAGGCGGCCTCGCTGGCCTGCCTGCTGATCGCGGTCACGCTGGTCGTGATCTGGCTCGAGGCCCGGGCGCGCGCCCGGGCCTCCT
>DATLOP010000063.1:0-8742 GCA_035536255.1 Solirubrobacteraceae bacterium | reverse complement strand
AGGAGTCTGGGCCGTGTCTCAGTCCCAGTGTGGCTGATCGTCCTCTCAGACCAGCTACCCATCGTTGCCTTGGTAGGCCTTTACCCCACCAACAAGCTAATGGGCCGCGGGCCCATCTCGAAGCGGAGGCCGAAGCTTCCTTTACACCTTCCACTGATGTGGTAGGGGCACATTCGGTATTAGCCCGGGTTTCCCCGGGTTGTCCCGATCATCGAGGCAGGTTACCCACGTGTTACTCACCCGTTCGCGGCTTTGCCCCGGGCCGAAGCCCGGTTCGTCGCTCCACTTGCATGTGTTAAGCACGCCGCCAGCGTTCGTCCTGAGCCAGGATCAAACTCTCCGTGAAGTACCGCGAGCGGGCGGACCCACCCGCGGGAACGAAGAGCGTCATGGCACGTGTGCGGAGCTCCGTACACATAGGAGCGTCCGCGTGCATGACGGGTCAATCTTGGCCGCCGGCCGTCGCCGAAGCGGCGACCGGACGGTCGAACCTGGACGCGCATCATCGATCGAGGGTTCGATCGCGATGCGCTGCTGTCGAGTTTTCAAAGACCGCCTGGCCCCGGCCGGCGGGACGCGCCGACACGAAGCGGGCCGGAAAGTATAGCGCTCCTCGAGGGCAGCGCCAGGCTCTCCGGCCCTTCTCGAGACCACGATAGCGGTTCAGGAGGCGACGTGGACGTGGACCGTCCGCTGCCGGGGGCGATCGTCGAAGTCCAGGAGGACCAGCTGCTGCCAGGTGCCCAGGGCCAGGCGGCCCCCGACCACGGGGATCGACTCCGACGGCCCGACGATCGCCGCGCGCATGTGGGCGTGGGAGTTGGTGTCGTGGTTGAGGCGGTTGTGCGCGTAGTCCCCGGCCGCCGGGATCAGTCGCTCGAGCGCCTCGGACAGGTCCTGGACCCCGCCGGGCTCGAGCTCCATGGTGGTCACGGCGACGGTCGAGCCGACGGCGGCGACCGTGGCCACGGCCTCCGACGCGCCCGACTCGCGGACCACCGCCGCGACGCCGCCGGTGAGGTCGACGATCGCGCCGTGGCCGGCCGTCTCCAGGCGCAGCAGCCCGGCGTGCACGGCCATCAGGCGGCGCGGCGCAGGCGCCGGAACCGGCGCTTGCCGACCTGCAGGACCGCGCCGTCCAGGCGCTCGGCGGCCACGTCGGGGTCGGGGACAGGCTCGCCGTCCAGACGCACGCCGCCCTGGGCGATCAGCCGCCGGGCCTCGGAGCGCGACAGGCCGAAGACGTCCTCCAGGACGGCCGGGAGGTGGACCGAGCCGTCGCCGGCCGCGAAGCTCGACTCCTCGATCTCCGCGGGCGCCTCACGGGCCACGTGGACGCGGTCGAAGCCGGCCTCCGCCCCGGCCGCCGCCTCGGCACCGTGGAAGCGCTCCACGAGGCGCCGGGCCAGCAGCCGCTTGCGGTCGCGCGGGCCGAGCGCCGGATCGGGCTCCTCGTGCAGCAGCAGCCGGTACCAGGTGGGCATCGCGTCGTCGGGGATGCTCAGCGTCTTGCCGTAGATCTCCTCCGGCGGCTCGGTCACCCCGACGTAGTTGCCCAGCGACTTGGACATCCGCTGGACCCCGTCGGTCCCGGGCAGGATCGGCATCGTCAGCGCCACCTGCTCGGGCTGCCCGTACGCCCGCTGGACGTCGCGGCCCAGCAGCAGGTTGAACTTCTGGTCGGTCCCCCCCAGCTCGACGTCGGCGCGCACGGCCACCGAGTCGTAGCCCTGCAGCAGCGGGTACAGCAGCTCGAGCACCGAGATCGGCTCGCGGGCGCCGAAGCGCTGGGCGAAGTCGTCGCGCTCGAGGATCTGGGCCACGGTGGTCGTCCGGGCCAGGGCGAACAGGTCGTCCACCGGCATGTTCAGCCACTCCCCGTTGCGCCGGACCTCGACCTTCGCGGGGTCGGGGTCCAGCACCCGGTGGGCCTGGTCCTGGAAGGTCTGCGCGTTGGCGTCGATCTCCTCGCCCGACAGGACGGGGCGGGTGCTGGAGCGACCGCTGGGATCGCCCACGCGGGCCGTGTAGTCGCCCACGATCAGGACCACGACGTGGCCGGCGTCCTGGAAGGCGCGCAGCTTGTCCAGGACGACGACGTGGCCGAGGTGGATGTCGGGCGCCGTCGGGTCGATCCCGAGCTTGACCCGCAGTGGGCGGCCCTCGCGCTCGGCCGTGCGCAGCTTGTCCTCCAGGCCCCCGGCGGGCAGGGATTCCTCGGCGCCGCGGGCCAGCGCGGCGGCCCGCCCGGCGGCGTCGGACCCGGATTCTTCCATCCGGCCGAATGCTAGCCTCCAATTCCTCACGGACGAGCGTCCGCTCTCCTGCCATGAGTTCCGAGCCCACACCCCCCGGGGCGCCCGAACGGCGCCCGCGCGTCTACAAGCTGCGCCTCGCGCTGATCGTGGCCGGCCTCGGCATGCTCGGGGCCGTCTCGACGGTGTTCGGGATGATGATGGCGGTCGCGCAGGACCTGCCCTCGCTGGAGAACCGCGAGGAGTACAAGCGCTCCAAGAACTCCACGCTCCTCGACGTCAACGGCAAGCCGCTGGGCGTGCTGACGGGCAGCGAGAACCGGATCCTGCTCACGTCGGGCCAGATCGCGCCGGTCATGCAGCGCGCGGTGATCTCCATCGAGGACCGGCGCTTCTACGAGCACAACGGGATCGACCCGCGCGGCATCGGGCGCGCGCTGGTCGCCGACGTCACGCGGCGCAAGGCGGTCCAGGGCGGCTCGACGATCCCCCAGCAGTTCGTCAAGAACGCGCTGTCCACGCAGTCCAAGCGCACGGTTTTCGAGAAGCTGCGCGAGGCCGCGCTGGCCTACCACCTCACGCGCAAGTGGAACAAGCGCAAGATCCTCACGGAGTACCTCAACTCGGTGTACTTCGGCAACGGCGCCTACGGCGTCGAGTCGGCCGCGCGGGTGTACTTCTCGTGGGCCCACAGCGGGTGCGGCGACGAGGGCCAGCCGACGTGCGCCTCCCAGCTGGAGCCCGCCGAGGCGGCGCTGCTGGCCGGCATGATCGCCTCGCCCTACGCCTGGGACCCGGTCAACTTCCCCGTCCAGTCCAAGCGCCGGCGCGACCTCGTGCTGGGCAAGATGCGCGAGGAGGGCTACCTCACGCAGGGCGAGCACGACGTGGCGGTGGCCCAGCCGCTGCCCACGCGCGACCAGATCCAGCCGCCGCGCGAGGACTCGCAGGCGCCGTACTTCACGTCGTGGGTCAAGGCCCAGGTGGTCGACCGCTTCGGCGCCACCAAGGCGTTCAGCGGCGGGCTGCGGATCCGCACCACCCTGGACCTCGACCTCCAGAAGGCGGCCGAGGAGACCGTCAACCAGCACCTGTCGGGCGCCGACGGCCTGGCCGCGGCCGTGGTGGCGATCGACAACCAGACCGGCGAGGTCCGGGCGATGATCGGCGGGCGGCCGGGCAAGGACTACGGCGACGCCCCGTTCAACCTGGCCACGCAGGGCCAGCGCCAGCCGGGCTCGGCGTGGAAGGCATTCACGCTGGCGGCGGCACTGCGTGAGGGCATCGGGCCGAACTCCACGTGGGAGTCGCGGCGCAAGATCTTCGACGTCAAGGGCAGCGCCGACCCCAACGAGAAGTTCATCGTCAACAACTACGAGGGCCAGTACTCCGGCGTGACCACGCTGGCCGGCGCCACGGCGGAGTCCGACAACTCGGTGTTCGCCGAGGTGGGCCTGAAGGTGGGGACGCGCAAGATCGCCCACATCGCGCGGCAGATGGGGATCCGCACGCCGCTGTCGACGAACGAGGCCATGACGCTGGGCGGGCTCAAGCAGGGCGTGACGCCGCTCGACATGGCGCACGCCTACGAGGTGTTCCCGGCCGGCGGCAAGCGCGTGACGGGGACGCTGGGCGCCTCCGACGACGGCCCGGTGGGCATCAAGGAGGTCTACGACCCGCTGCGCAAGCGCACGATCCGCAACCAGACGCGGAAGATCCGGGTGGTGTCCAAGCGCTTGGCCGACGAGGCGATCCCGGTGCTCGAGGGCGTCGTGCAGACCGGCACCGGCACCAGCGCCAACACCGGCGGGTTCGTGGCCGGCAAGACCGGGACGACGGAGAACTACGGGGACGCCTGGTTCGTCGGCTTCAACAAGCGCTGGACGGTCGCCGTGTGGGTGGGCTACCCCGACTCGCTGCGCCCGATGAAGTACGAGTACGGCGGCGATCCGGTGACCGGCGGCTCGTTCCCGGCGGACATCTTCCAGGACTTCATGATCACCGCCGACGGGATCGTCGACCAGCGCGAGGCCGAGCGCGCCGCACGCGAGGGCCGCGAGTACGTGCCCGACGAGGAGTCCAGCGGCTCGGGGTCGGGCAGCGGCGGGTCCGAGACCGGCACGGGCACGGGCGAGGGCTCCGGCGAGTCCGGCGGGTCGGATGGCTCGGGCTCCGGCGACACCGTCACCCCCGGCGGAACGACGGGCGGCGAGGGCGGTGGCGAGACCGGCGGAGGCGGCGGCTCAGGCGGCGGCGACACCGGCGGCGGTGGCGGCTCCGGCGGCGGCGGAGACACCGGCGGGGGCGGGGGCGGCGGAGGCGGCGGAGACACCGGCGGCACCGGAGCCGGCGGCGCCGCCGCGCCCTAACCCCGCCGAACGTCCCGCAACGGTCGCCCTGGCAGTCAGTCCGGGACGTTCGGGGGCTGGCTAGGGGCGGGGGCGGCTGACGAAGCGGCTCTGGCGCTCGCTGAAGCGCCAGGGGAGGTCGGCGGCCTTGGTGATCCCGATGCGGGGGCTCGCGGTGAGGCGCTGCGGGTCTCCGGGGAGGATCTGGATTGGGCCGGTCGTGAGGTCGGTGCCGTTGAGGTCGAGGCCGATCCCCAAAGCCTGGCAGAGCTTGCCCGGGCCCGAGCACAGGTCCTCCAGGCGCTCGAGCCCGCGGCGCGCGCGCATCTCGTCCAGGCCCTCCAGGGGCTCCAGCGCGCGGACCAGGACCGCGGCGCCCGTCCCCTCGGCCTCGCAGACGGCGTTGAGCATGGCGTGGATCCCGTACGAGCGGTACACGTACGCCCGCCCCGGCGGGCCGAAGAGCGTGCGCGTGCGCGGCGTGAGGCCCACGTAGGCGTGGCACGCCGGCTCGGTCTGGTGGTAGGCCTCGGCCTCGACGATGCGGCCCGAGCAGGCGCCGTGGGCCACGACGCACCCGACGAGCTCCCGCGCCACCTCCACCACGGGCCGGGCGTAGAACGACGCATCGAGAGGGGCCGCGCGCGGAGCGGCGCCGCCGGGCGGAGCGGACCGGCCGCGCGGAGCGGGCCGGTCGGGACCCATCCCCTCGATGCCCGTCGTTACGGAGGCGCCGCGCGTGGTGGGACCGGGGCGGCTCACGCCAGGCGCGAGCGGGCGAGGTCGAGCTGCTCGCGGACCCGGGCCAGGGCGGTGCCACCCTCCGAGGCCTTGGACTCCAGCCACGCCCCCTCGGAGAGGACGGCGTAGAAGTCCTCGTCGAGCGCCGGGTGATGGGCGGCGAGCTCCTCGCGGGTCAGCGAGGACAGCGGCCGGCCCGAGTCCAGCGCGGTGCGGACCAGCCCGGCCACCACCCCGTGGGACTCGCGGAACGGGACGCCCTTGCGCACCAGCAGGTCGGCCACGTCGGTCGCCGCCAGGAACTCGTCGCCCGCCGCCGCGGCCAGCCGCTCGCGGCGAAACGCGATGCCGGCCAGCATCCCCCGCGCCGCCGACAGGCAGAGCTCCAGCGTGTCGGCCGCGTCGAACAGGTGCTCCTTGTCCTCCTGCATGTCCTTGTTGTAGGTCAGCGGCAGGCCGTGCAGGACGCCGTGCAGCGCCACCAGGTGCCCGGCGATGCGCGGGGCCTTGGCGCGCAGGAGCTCGGCGGCGTCGGGGTTCTTCTTCTGCGGCATGATCGAGGAGCCCGAGGCGAAGGCGTCGGAGACCTCGCAGAACCCGAACTCCTCCGAGGACCACAGGACGATCTCCGCGCCCAGCCGGGACAGGTGGGTGGCGCAGGTCGCGGCGGCAGCGAGGAAGTCCAGGACGAAGTCGCGGTTGGAGACCGCGTCCACGGAGTTGGGCGCCACGTCGCCGAACCCCAGCTCGGAGGCCACCGCCCGGCGGTCGACGTCGAAGTTCACGCCGGCCAGCGCGCCCGCGCCCAGCGGCAGCCGGTCGGCGCCGCGCAGCACGTCCTCGAAGCGCGTGCGGTCGCGGTCGAGCATCCAGAAGTAGGCCAGGAGGTGGTGCGAGAGGTAGACCGGCTGGGCGCGCTGGAGGTGGGTGTAGCCGGGCATCGGCCAGTCCAGGTGGCGCTCGGCGAGCTCGGCCAGCGTTCCCATCAGGGCCTCGATCCGCTCGCGCGCCGCCACGGCGTGGGCGCGCACGAACATCGCCACGTCGGTGGCCACCTGGTCGTTGCGCGAGCGCGCGGTGTGCATGCGCCCGCCGGCCGGGCCGGCGATCTCGGTCACCCGGCGCTCGATCGCCATATGGATGTCCTCGTCGTCGGGGTCGAACGGGAAGCGGCCCTCGTCCAGCTCGCGCTCGACGTCGTCCAGCGCGGACAGCAGGGCGTCGCGGTCCTCGCCCGACACGACGTCGCGCGCCGCCAGCATCCGCACGTGCGCGCGCGACTGCGCCACGTCGTAGGGGCCCAGGCGCCAGTCGAACCCGATCGAGGCGTTGAGCGCCTTGAAGGCGTCGTCCTGGGGCTCGGCGAAGCGCGACATGGCGCGCCAGTCTACGCGGGCGCTACAGGGTGCCCGCGACCGCCGCGACCTGCACCCCGAGGGCCATCCCCAGGATGTACAACACGCTCGCCCAGCCGGCGTAGGCGTTGCGCGAGCGCGGGTACCAGCGGCTGTGCGGGTCGCGGCCCGCCGACCAGACCACCGGGGCGGCGAAGGCGAGCCCGGCCGCGATCAGCACCCACGGGAACCACTCGGCCACCAGGTAGGTGAAGTCGAGGCGGAACTCCGAGGCGATGCTGGACACGAGGCTGTGAAACAGCGCGACCGGCAGCGCCAGCGCGAGCACGAAGCCCGCGAACCCGACGCGCCGCGCCCGGGCCCGGGCTTGCGCGTCTTTGCGCGGGACCTTCCGGTCCGCCCAGAACGAGTCCCGCACGGGGGCCTCCCGCCCATCCATGGCGCAGATCCTAGGACAGCGCGGTGCGCAATGCGCCGGAAACTCGGTCCACGTCCCCCTCGGTCATCTGGGGGAAGAACGGCAGCGCCAGCGAGCGCGCGGCGACGTCCTCGCAGACCGGGAACTCCCCCGGCCGGTGCCCGAAGCGCTCGCGGTAGAACGTCATGAGGTGGATCGCCGGCAGGTAGGGCTTGCTCTGGACCCCCGCCGCGGCCAGGCTGCGCACGACCCCGTCGCGGTCCACCCCGCGGGGGAGCTGGACGACGAACACGAACCAGCCCCGCCGCCCGGCCGCCCCGTCGGCGCACGGCAGCGTCAGCTCCGGCACGCCGGCCAGGGCCTCGCGGTAGAGGCCGGCGACGCGCGCGCGGCCCGCGAGCAGGTCGTCCAGGCGCTCCAGCTGAGCCAGGCCGAGTGCGCACGCCAGGTCGGACAGCCGGTAGTTGAAGCCGAGGCGATCATGGTCGAGCCAGTCCATGTCGGGGGCGCGGCCCTGGTTGCGCTCGGAGTCGACGCGCTCCTTCACGGCGGCGTCGGAGGTCACGACCATCCCCCCCTCCCCCGTGGTCATCTGCTTGTTGGCGTAGAAGGCGAACACCGCCGGATGGCCGCGCGCCCCCACCGGCGTCCCGTCCGCGTGCACGGCGCCCAGCGCCTCGCACGCGTCCTCGACGAGCGGGAGGCCGAGCGCCTCCAGGGCCGGGACGTCGGCCGGGAACCCGAAGATGTGAACCGGGAGGACCGCCCGCGTGCGCTCGGTGACCGCGGCGCGCGCCGCCTCGGGATCGAGGTTGAGCGTGACCGGGTCGACGTCGGCGAAGACGGGCCGCGCGCGCTCGTACAGGACCGCGTTGGCCGAGGCCACGAAGGACAGGGGCGAGGTGACGACCTCGTCGCCGTCGGTCACCCCCGCCGCGCGCAGGGCCAGGTGCAGGCCCGCCGTGCCGCTGGACACGGCGCTGGCGTGCGCGACCCCCAGCCGCGCCGCGAACGCGGCCTCGAACTCCCCCAGCCGCGGCCCCAGCGAGAGCCGCCCGGAGCGCAGGACCTCGAGGATCCGGGCCTCCTCCTGCTCGCCCAGGACCGGCCGCGCGAGCGGGATCACGCCTGCGCGGGGCGCTGGGCCGTGCGGACCCGGGCCGGCTGCATCCCGCGCTCCAGCGAGTCGACGAGGGCCTCCCAGGACGCCTCGATGACGTTCTCCGACACGCCGATCGAGCCCCAGACCTCGTGGCCGTCGGACGCGTCGAGCAGCACGCGGGTGACCGCCCCCGTCCCCTTGGCCTCGTCGAGGATGCGGACCTTGAAGTTGACCAGCTCGATGTCGTCGAGATGGGGATGGATGTCGCAGATGGCCGAGCGCAGGGCGCGGTCCAGCGCGTTGACGGGGCCGTTGCCCTCGGCCGTGCGCACGTAGCGCTCCCCGTCCACCCAGATCTTGATCGTCGCCTCGGTCTCGACCTTGCCGTCGGCGCGCTTCTCGACGATGACCCGCCACGACTCGAGCTGGAAGAGCGGCTCGTAGCCGCCGTCCTGGCGCCGGATCAGCAGGTCTAGCGATCCGTCCGCCGCCTCGAAGTGGTAGCCGCGGTGCTCGAGGCGCT
>DATLOP010000062.1:0-8110 GCA_035536255.1 Solirubrobacteraceae bacterium | reverse complement strand
AGATGAGCAGGTTCCAGATCCACGACGAGCTCACCGCCCCCGAGGGCTCCGTTCCGGTCCTCAAGGGCGCGTTGGCCACCGGCGGCCAGCTCCCGAACTTCCTCGGGGTGCTCGCCGGCTCCCCCGCCGCCCTGCGCGGCTACGCGCGGTTCCGCAGCGAGCTGCGCCACGGCCAGCTCGACCTGGCCACCATCGAGCGGATCGCCCTCGCGGTGGCCGAGCACCACGGTTCGCAGCCCGGCCTCGCCATGCACACGCGCATGGCCCGCACGGCCGGCCTGGGCATCGACGAGGTCGCGCTGGCCCGCGAGTGGGAGTCGCGCGACGAGCGCCAGGCGGCGCTGCTGCGGCTCCTGAAGGCACTGGCCCGCACCGGCGAGAAGCCGCCCGCCCACCTCATCGAGGAGGCGCGCGAGGCCGACTGGACCGACGAGCAGATCCTCGAGGCCATGGCCTACTTCTCCCTGGAGTCCTTCACCGCGCTGGTCAACGTGGCGGGCGACGTGCCGGTGGACGGCTCCGTCGAGGAGTCGCGCACCTCCACCCTGCGCGCCGCGTAGACCCGATGTCCCACGAGCCCGCCGCCTGCTGCCCCCACTACCACCAGGCGGTGGAGCTCATCGGAAAGCGCTGGACGGGCGCGATCGTGGTCGTCCTGCTGGACGGGCCGCTGCGCTTCTCGCAGATCGGCGCCGCGGTCCCCCAGCTGTCCGACCGGCTGCTGTCCGAGCGCATGAAGGAGCTCGAGGCCTGGGGGCTGGTCGAGCGCCGCGTGGTCCCCGGGCCCCCGACCCGGGTCGAGTACACGCTGACCGAGATGGGCCGCGACCTCGAGGCCGCGCTGTCCGAGCTCAAGGCGTGGGGCCGGCGCTGGCTGGCCGGCCGTGACCGGGCCCCCGCCTCCCGCTAGGCTCGCCCCACCAACGCGAACCGCATCCCGGGGAGGGGCACGTGGCCGACCAGCCCATGACCGCCGACGACGTGAGCGCGATCGTCGACGAGCGAAAGATCCGCTTCATCCGCTTCTGGTTCACGGACGTCCTGGGCCAGCTGAAGTCCTTCTCGATCAACGCCGCCGAGCTCGACGACGCCTTCGAGGGCGGGATGGGCTTCGACGGCTCCTCGATCACCGGCTTCAACGCCATCGAGGAGTCCGACATGATCGCCCAGCCCGACCCCTCGACGTTCACGGTCCTGCCGTGGCGCCCGGAGGAGCAGGGCGTCGGGCGGATGTTCTGCGACGTCCTGACGCCCGAGCGCACGCCGTACGAGGGCGACCCGCGCCACGTCCTGCGCCGGGCCCTGGAGCGCGCCTCGGCCATGGGCTTCGACACGTTCAACGTCGGTCCCGAGCTGGAGTACTTCTACTTCCGCGACAGCAAGGGGACCGACGTCCTCGACGAGGGCGGCTACTTCGACCTGACCACCCTGGACGCCGGCTCCGACCTGCGCCGCGAGACCGTCCTGGCGCTCGAGCAGCTGGGGATCCACGTCGAGTACTCCCACCACGAGGTGGGCCCGTCCCAGCACGAGATCGACATGCGCTACGCCGACGCGCTGAAGATGGCCGACGACTGCATGACGTACCGCATCACGATCAAGGAATTCGCGATGAAGTACGGCTATCACGCGACGTTCATGCCCAAGCCGCTGTTCGGGGAGAACGGCTCGGGGATGCACACCCACCAGTCGCTGTTCCGCGAGGGCCGCAACGCGTTCTTCGACGAGAACGACCAGTACTTCCTCTCGGACACCGGCAAGGCGTTCATCGCCGGCCAGCTCAAGCACGCGCGCGAGATCTGCTCGATCTTCGCTCAGTGGGTGAACTCCTACAAGCGCCTGGTCCCGGGCTACGAGGCGCCGGTGTACTGCGCGTGGTCGCGGCGCAACCGCTCGGCGCTGGTGCGGGTGCCCCTGTACCACCCCGGCAAGGAGCAGGCGACGCGGATGGAGCTGCGCTGCCCCGACCCGGCGTGCAACCCCTACCTGACGTTCGCGGTCCTGCTCCAGGCGGGGCTGGAGGGCATCGAGAAGGGCTACGAGCTGCCCGAGCCAATGGAGAAGAACCTCTACCACCTGTCGCCCGACGACCGCAAGCGGCTGGGGATCGAGCAGCTACCCGAGACGCTGGGCGAGGCGATCGAGCTGACGTCGGAGTCCGAGCTGGTCCTGCGCACGCTCGGCGAGCACATGTTCAACCGCTACGTCGAGATCAAGCGCCAGGAGTGGGAGGACTACCGCGTCCAGGTCACGCCCTGGGAGCTGGAGCGCTACCTCCCGGTGCTGTAGCTACGTCTGCGCCCTCCTGCTCCACGCGGTCGGCGTCGGGCCGGAAGAGCTCGCGGCGGTCCAGTGACCGGCTGAGCGTGGAGGGCCACCAGATGCGCGGGCCGAGCTCGAACACGAGCGCCGGGACGAGCAGCGAGCGCACGATGAAGGTGTCCAGCAGCACGCCGAAGGCGATCGTGAAGCCGATCTCGGTCAGGGCGATGAGGGGCAGGATGGCCAGCGCGCTGAACGTCCCGGCCAGGACGATGCCGGCCGAGGTGATGACCGCGCCGGTGACGGCCAGGCCGCGCACCATCCCCTGCCGCGTGCCGCCGCGCAGCGCCTCCTCGCGCACGCGGGCCATGAGGAAGATGTTGTAGTCGATCCCCAGCGCGACGAGGAAGACGAACGCGAACAGCGGCAGGCTGGGGTCCATCCCCGCGTAGCCGAAGACGTGCTCGAAGAAGAACGCGCCGACGCCGAGCGCCGCGACGTAGGAGGCGATCACCGTCCCGATCAGGATGGCCGGGAGCAGCACCGCGCGCAGGAGCATGGCGAGCACGAGCGCCACGACGAGCAGGACCAGCGGCGGGATGACCTTGTTGTCGCGGGTGGCGGACACGCGAAGGTCGCGCTCCTCGGCCGTCGGCCCGCCCAGCAGCGTGCCCGAGCCGCCGGCGTCGCGGATGGCCGCGCGCAGGCGCGGGACGGCGTCGAAGGCCGCGTCGGAATAGGGGTCGGCGCGCAGGGTCACGTCGAAGCGCGCGCCCGGCGGCCCGAGCTCGACCGGGCCCAGGCGCGCCACCTCGCGCCGTCGCTCCAGGACGCGACGCACGTCGTCGCCGCGCGTGACGTCGCGCACCACGACCGTCGAGGGCGCGCTGCCCCCGGCCGGGAAGCCCTTCTCCAGCAGGTCCTGGCCCTCCACCGAGTCCACCGAGCCGCGGAAGGAGTTGCCGCTGGTCAGCGAGGAGTTCAGGTACACGACGCCCAGCGACATGACGGCCAGCACGGCCAGCGTGCCCGCCCACACGCGGCGCGGGCGCAGCGCCCCGCGCGCGGCGATGCCCCGCCCCGCGCCGTGGGTCTCGTCGGGCCCCGCGTCCCCGAAGTGGGGGACGAACGGCCAGAAGGCGCGCCGCCCGAAGATCGTCAGCAGGGCGGGGAGCACGACGAGCATCGAGACCATCGCCGTGGCGACGCCCATGGCGCCGATCGGGCCCAGGCCCGCGGTGCCGTTGACCTCGGCCAGGGTGAGGCACAGCAGGGCGGCGATGACCGTGAAGCCCGAGGCGAGGATCGCCGGGCCGGCGCGCCGCAGGGCCAGCGCCATCGCCTCGTGACGGTCCTCGTGGCGGCGCAGCTCCTCGCGGTAGCGGGCGACGAGCAGCAGCGCGTAGTCGGTGCCGGCGCCGAACACGAGGACGAGCAGCACCCCCGCGGACTGCCCGTTGACGGTCACGCCCGCCTCGGCGATCCCGTAGCCGAGAGCACGCGTGGCGGTCTCGGCGACGGCGACGGCGAACATCGGGATCAGCCAGAAGATCGGGCTGCGGTAGATCGCGATGAGCAGGAAGAAGACGAGGCCCGCGGTGGCGATGAGCAGCGTCCCGTTGATCTGCGAGAAGACCTCGATCGCGTCGGCCGAGAACCCGGCCGGGCCGGTGACCTTCACCTCCAGGCCCGGCGGCGCCCCGGCCTCCACGCGGTCGCGGACCTCGCGCGTGGCCTCCAGGAGCAGGTCGCCGTCGCCTTCGACGTCGCGGATCGGCGTGACGAGCAGCACGGTCGTGCGGTTGGGCGAGACGACGGGCGGCCCGGTGGCGTTGCCGTTGGGCGGGCGCTCGCGGTTGAGCGCCGCCCGGTCGCGGCTCACCTTGGTCAGGTCGGCCGGCGTGAGGCCGCCGTCGCGGTGGTAGACGCTCACCGCCGGGATCAGCTGGCCCGACGGGAAGTCCTCGACGAGCTCCAGCGCCCGCACCGACTCGGCGTCGCCCGGCAGGTAGGACACCGGATCGTTGCGCTGGACCTCCTCGAACTTCCCCGCCACCGACCCCGCGCCGAACAGCACCAGCAGCGCCGCCGCCAGCACCACCCACTTCCCGCGGCGATGGGCGGGGAAGGTCAGCCACGTCCTCGACATGGCGGGATCCTAATGCGATCGGCTAGCGCGCCAGCTCGCGCAGCACCGCGGTCGTGAGCGCGCCGCGGATCGTCGCGGGGATCGACTTCCACTCCGCGTCGGACACGGAGAGGGACTCGGGCCCGTAGTAGTGCTGGGGCGGGCCGCGGCGGCCCTGGGCGGGGCGCTCCTCGACGATCCGCACCACGCCGAGCGCCTCGAGGCGGCGCAGGTGGTAGTCGACGGCGCCGATCGACATCCCGAACTCCGCGGCCAGCTCGGACGGGCTGGAGCGACCCTCGTCCAGCCGGGTCAGGATCCGCATCCGCATGGGGTGGCGCAGGGCCTCGAACAGCACCGCCGGCCCCGCGTCGGGCGTCGGAGCGCCGTTCACCGGAACAGCCTCCGCGCGTTGCGCTCCAGCCGGGCCTCGATCCGGTCCACCTCGCCACGGTGCAGCTTCTGCAGCGTCTCGGTCGGCGCCTCCACGAACTCGCGCTCGGCGACGATGAGCGCGACGAGCAGCTGTCGGCGCTGGCGCCGCAGCCGCCAGCGGCGGCGGAAGCGGCGCGCCTGGCGCCGGTCCAGCTCGCCGCGCAGCCGTTGCATCCCGTCCCCCTCGGTTCCGTTGACGACGAGCATCAGCCCGCACCGCCAGCCTGGCGCAGGGCGGACCAGAACGCCCCCCGCACCTCCTGCTTGAGGTCGGGGCGCCCGCGCAGGGAGCCCAGCTCGGTCTCGGCGAAGACGATCAGGTCGAGGTCGAGCGGCTGGGGCAGCTTGGGGAAGGCGTCGAGCGTCGCCCCGACGTCGTCGGCCGGCGCCGACCCGGCCCAGCGGCGCGCGAAGCCGTCGCCCAGCCGCCGCGCCAGCGCGACGGCCTCGTCGTCGGACGGCTCGTCGGGGTCGCGGCGGCGGAAGTGGCCCTCCCACACGTCGCTGGGCAGGACCGCGTACTCGTCGGAGTCGCGCACCAGGCGCACCGACTGGTTCTGCCCCTCCTCGATCGGCATGCCGAGCAGGACGACCTGCACCCCGACCTCCTTGGCCTCGACCACGCCCTGCCGGAGGTCCTCGTCGCCGGCGATCAGGTAGGCGCGCGAGATCACCCGCTCGCGGGCGAGCTTCATCAGGTCGCGGTAGATCAGGACGTCGACGCCCTTCTGCTGGCCGTTGCGGCTCAGCCGTCCCAGCCGCAGGTTCACGTAGGGGTAGGCGGCGATGCGGTTGTGCTCGTGGCTGGGCACGCCGCCGACCGCGGCGTCGTACCAGTACGTCCGCAGCAGCCGCATGCCGGCGCTGTGGCGATCGACGTGCGCGGTCAGGCTCTCAAGGAGGCCGCCGTAGTCGCACGCCACCTCCTCGCGCCGGCGCGCGCCGACGGTGGCCAGTCCGGCCGCGGCCAGCAGCCAGCCGGCGTCGACGAAGACGGCCGTGGCGGGCGTTACGGGTAGGTGGGCGGAGGAGGGGTTTTGCTGCATCGGCCGCCGGAGGTGGGCAGCCGTATAAACCCGGCCTTCTCGGGAAAGGTGTCAGAGGGCGGTGCGCCGGCAGCGCAGGACCGGCGAGAAGCGCAGGCGGGCCAGCATCGGCAGCCGGCGGCGCGGCGGCTCGGGCGGCGGGGGCTCCTCCGCGCGCACCTCCTGACGGACCTGGGCCAGGGCGCGCTTGCTCAGCCCCTTCACCGCGTCCTGGGTCACCGACATGACCGCGGCCGTCTCGGCGATGCTCAGCCCGACGCCGTAGCGCAGGATGAACACCTGCTGCTGGCGGGCGGGCAGCTGCTCCCCCAGCGCGACGACGGCGCGCTCGCTCTGCCACGTCGCCGCGGCGGCTTTGGTCTGCTCCATCTGGGCCGGGTCGTGGGACTCGACCGCGATGCCGCGCGAGCGCAGGGCGCGACGGGCCTCGTTGCGCGCGATCTCGCGCAGCCACGACCAGAACGGAACGCCGGGCTGGAAGCGGTAGCGGGGAAGCGCCCCCAGCGCGCGGACGAACACGTGCTGGGCCACGTCCTCGGCGAGGTGGGAGTCGCGCAGCGACATCCGCAGGTAGCCGTAGACGCCGTCGTAGTGGCGGCGGTAGAGGGCGTCGAAGGCGTCGGGGTCGCCGTGCTGGAATCGGGCGACGAGGCGCAGGCTGTCGCGGTCGGCGAGGTCGGGGGCATCGGGCTCGATCAGGCGCAGGAAGCGCAGCCGGTGCGCGTGGGGCGCCGCCTCGGGCGGCAGGGCGCCGGGGGCCGAGGCGGAGATCGTCAGGCGCCGCGACGGGCCGCGGTCGCCGGTGCGCCGGCCGGCGCGGGGGCCCGGCAGGTCGTCCGGAGCGCGGCGCTCGACGATGACGCGGACCGACGGATCGTCTCCGTAGTGGCGCCGCAGCGGCTCGTGCAGCTCGCGCGCGAGGTCGCTCGGAATGATGACGTAGCGAACCATTGACCCGTCCCGGGGCACACGCTACCGCGCGGAAGAGGCCTATGTGACGCGTGCTCCCGGCTCGAAGGCCTCATTCAGCCAGTCGTATCCGTGCTCGACGTTGCGCCACGCGGCCTCGCCGGAGAGCGCGCCCACGAACAAACGGTCGTCCGCGCCCAGCGCGCTGTCCAGGGCCTCGAAGACGCCGGTGACGGACCGCGGCGTGCGGACGACCCACGCGGAGTCCGTGAGACGGGTGGTCGCCGGATACGCCTCCAGCGTCTCCAGCAGCTCATCCGTGGCCGGCTCCCCGTTGGGCGGCGCGGCCAGCTCGTAGACGATCAGGAAAAGGTTCAGCTCAGCCACCGGCAGGTGGTGGTTGGAAGTGGAATTGGTGTTCGGGCTGAAGTCAGCCATCTGGTCCTGGAGTTCGCGGCATTTCCGGCTCCTTCGGTGGGAGTCGCGGGTCAGTACGGCCGAACCGCCCGAAAATCACGCGCACTTCGCGGCTTCTATGACGCGCGCGCCTGTACTTCGCGCCCGCGCCTTGGCACCCTCGGCGTGCGGGGCGGGGGCGTCGAACGGTGCGAGAGCACGACGTCCCAGGCCGCTTCGCGCGGACGGATGCGCTGCATCCAGCGCCACGGCGCGCCACGGGTTCCCCGCCGGGAGACCACTCGATGAGGGAGGCGCACATGCGCAAGCTGTTGCTGTTCCACGCCCTGCTGGGGCTGTTGTGGGCTGTCTGTTCTGTGGGAGTCGCGAGCGCCGGCGTGCAGGAGCCGGAGGAGTACGGCGGGCACGGCATGGACGCGTGCGAGGCACCCACGCACGCGTCGTGGTACGACCCGCGCAACGAGGGCCAGACCGTGTACGACCCCGAGCGGCCGAACGGGGACAACGTCTACTACGTCGACGACAAACCGCTTGACGGCTTCGAGGCGGACGGCGACTACGACCACGGCCAGGCGGCCGAGGACTGCCAGGGCACGGCGGTGGTGCGGATGACCGCGTACGGTGCGGTCACGGTCAAGCGGGAGAACGGCTACATCCGCCAGGGCTTTCCCAAATGCGACAATTTCTTTGACGACACCCGCAATCCCAGCTGCGAGGACGACGAGACGGGGGCCAGCGGCGGGTTCTACGTCGGCACCGGCGACGGGGCGGTCGGGGTCGGGTACACGACGGGCGTGACGCCGCTCTCCGACGGCTAAGCTCCCGGCGGGCACGCGCGCGTCGGCGGGGGTGTCCTCCGCTGGCAACCGCGCGGCTGACACTTTTCCGCGCGCCCGGCGGTTTGTCAGGCTGG
>DATLOP010000061.1:0-10301 GCA_035536255.1 Solirubrobacteraceae bacterium | reverse complement strand
CGGCAGCGCCTCGCGCGCCGTGCGCCCGCACGCCGTCTCGTCCACCGGCACGGCGCGCCAGCCCACGACCTCGAGCCCGGCCTCGGCGACCGCCGTCTCCAGCGCGCGCTCCAGCTCGGCGCGCCGCGCGGCGTCGTCGCGGGGCAGGAAGACGACCGCCACGCCGTAGCGCCCGGCGGGGGGGACGTCGAAGCCGGCCTCGGCGCGCAGGAACGCGTCGGGGATCTCGAGCAGGATGCCCGCGCCGTCGCCGGTGTCGGCGTCGGCGCCGGTGGCGCCGCGGTGGTAGAGGTGCTCGTTGGCCAGGACGGCCTTGGCCACGACCTCGTGGTTGGGCCCGCCGCCCAGGCGCGCCACGATGCCGACCCCGCACGCGTCATGCTCGCGAGCGGGGTCGTAGAGGCCGGCGACCTGTGGCGGCTTGGGATGGCGGTTCATGGGGCGCTCCGGGGCGGCGTCCGAGACGCGTGAGGCGAACGCGGATCTTACCCGGCGCGGGCAGGTTTATGGAACCGCGGCCAATTCGCCGTACACGGCGGCCACCCGCTCGGCGAGCGCCGGCCAGGAGTACGTCGCGCGCACCTCGGCGCGCGCGGCCTCGCCGCGCCGGCGGCGCTCCTCGCCGTCGTTGACCGCCTCGACCAGCGCGCCGGCCAGCGCCTCCTCGTCGTCGGGCTCGACCAGCCAGCCGGTGCGCCCGGCGTCGACGATCTGACCCGGACCGTGCGCGTCGACCGCGATCGCCGGCAGCCCGCACGCCATCCCCTCCACCAGCACCTGCCCGAACTGCTCGCGGACCGAGGGCAGGACGATGGCGTCGCTGGCCGCGAGGAAGTCGGGCAGGTCCTCGTGGTCGTGCCAGCCCGCGACGAACACCTCGTGCTCCAGCCCGCACGCCTCGATCGCCTCGACGGGGTGCTCGCCCTCCCACTCGCCGGGGTAGCCGCCGACCAGGACGAGCGGGGCGGGCCGGGCGAAGCGCTCGCGGGCGCGGGCGTAGGCGCGCACGAGCAGGGCCAGCCGCTTGACCCGGGTGTAGCGCCCGACGTAGAGCAGGACGGGCGCGCCGTCCTCGAAGATCGCCAGGTCGCCGGTCCCGTAGGCCACGCCGCCCGCCTCCCCGCCGGGCCGCCAGCCCCGCGGCTCCTCGACCAGCCAGCGCCGCCACAGCGCCATGCGGTCCACCTCGCGCGTGTCGAAGACGTCGGGGTCGAAGCCGTTGGGCACCACCGTGCAGCGCTCGCTCGGGACGCCCAGCTCACGCTCCATGCGCTCGTCCTGCGTCGAGGAGAGCAGGACGAAGTGCTGCGACGCCCGGCCCCAGCGGCGCATCCGCGCCGACCACGCGGCGGCGTGGTCCCAACCCGGCGGCGGGCCGGCGGCGATCGCCTCGAGCATCAGCAGCTCGGTGCCGTGGACGTGGGTCACCACGGGGACGCCGGGCGCCACCCGCGCCGCGGCGGCGTGCAGCGGCGTCAGGTGGTTGAGGTGCAGGACGTCGGCGTCGGCGGCCCGCGCCGCCTCCAGGCGCTCGGACCACGCGTCGACCAGCCGCTCGTAGGCCGCCTCGCCGACCCGGGCGAAGACCGGGTCGGGGGCGTCCTCGCGGTCCTCGAAGGAGGGGTGCATCGGCGGGTCGTGGGCCAGCGGGTCGGCGGCGGCGATCGCCTCGGTGTAGTCCATGGCGACCACGTCGAGGCCGGCGAAGAAGCGCGCGGCGTCCGAGGGCCCGCCGCGCAGCGACCCGCAGGCCACGGTGACGTCCCAGCCCTGCGCCGGCAGCTCGTGGGCCAGCGCGCGCGTGACGTGCGCGGACCCCCCGCGCGGGAAGAACATCAGCCCCATGACGACCCGTGGCACGGGCCGCAGGGTATTGCCGCGCGGGCATGGGCCGCCCGCGGCCTCCGCGGCCGGCCCGAGCGGGTCAGCGCCGGGCGAAGACCAGCGCGGTGGCGACCGGCCGCCCGCCGGGCAGCGGCACACCGAAGTCCTTGCGGGGGCGGTTGCGCAGGAGCCCGCCGCACACCAGCGAGGTCGACCCGCCGCCGTCCAGGTTGATCGCGTCGCGCGCACCGAGGTCCACGAGCAGCGCGGCCAGCTCGGCCAGCGTCAGGCCCGCGTCGGCGCGCGAGCGGCCGTCGCACGCCACCGCCAGCAGCTCGCCGTCGGCGATCCCCAGCGCGGCACGGGGGTAGCGGCCGGCGGTGATGTCGGAGTCGAATTGGGCCGCGCCGGTCGAGAACCCCTCGGGGTCGCGGCCGTCGCGCACCGAGACCTCGCCGTCGTGGACCAGCCGCGGCCCGGCCTGGAGGAGGTCGCCGCGCGGCTGGGCGGCCAGGGCGTCGCGTGGCGCGATCCGCGGTCGCCCGCTCTCCACGTGCAGGCACGCGCGCACCGCGTCCCACGGCGCGTCGAACGGGGTGTGGCGGCGCGCCAGGCCGCGCGTGCGGACCTCGCCCAGCGGGCGGGTGTCCGGCCGCGTGAAGAACCCGCCGACCAACGCCTCGGACACGCCGCGCGCGGCGCACCACGCCTCGAGCGGCATCGGCCGGCGCAGCAGCGCCAGGCGCACCGCGGTCTCGGCGCGCGGGTGACGGGCGACGTGGACGGTCGTCTTCAGGCCGTCCGCCAGCTCCACCCGCATGCGGCGGAGGTGGTCGGGGGGCCGAGACTCGGCCGGGGATGTGCGCAGCGGCGTTCCCATGGCTCCCACCTTGCCTCCCGTCCGGAGGTTCGGTGTGACGGTTCGGTTACCTGCCTATCCGCCGGGGTACGAGATGGTCCAAGCGACAAGGGGGATCGATGCCTGAACTTGACGGCAAGCGAATCGCATTCTTGGCCACCGACGGCGTCGAGCAGGTCGAGCTGACCGAACCGTGGAAGGCCGTGGAGCGGGCGGGCGGCAGGCCCGAGCTCATCTCACTGGAGGCGGGAGAGGTCCAGGGCTACGACCACCTGGACAAGGCCGACAGCTTCACCGTGGACGGGGTCGTCGCCGAGGCCGACGCCGGCGACTACGACGGGCTGGTCCTGCCGGGCGGGGTGGCGAACCCCGACACCCTGCGCATGGACGACGACGCCATCGGCTTCATCCGCGGGTTCTTCGAGGAGGGCACGCCGGTGGCGGTCATCTGCCACGGGCCCTGGACGCTGGTCGAGGGCGACCTGGTGCGCGGGCGCATGATCACGTCCTGGCCCAGCCTCAAGACCGACATCCGCAACGCGGGCGGCGACTGGGTGGACGAGGAGGTCGTGGTGGACGGTGGGCTCGTCAGCAGCCGCAACCCCGACGACCTGCCGGCCTTCTGCGCGAAGCTCGTGGAGGAGTTCGCCGAGGGCCGCCACGAGCGCCAGACCGAGTCGATAACGGCCTGACCAGACCGCCCACGGCGGCGGGGGCTAGCTCTTCGCCTTGGACTTCGGCTTGGCCTTGGACTTGGCCGGCGCGCGCTTGCGGGCCGGCTTCTTCTTGGCCGACGCGCCGTTGCCCTCGGAGTCGCCGCGGTCCTTGACCGCCTTGATCGACTCCTCCAGGGCGGCCATGAGGTCGGGGACCTTGGCCGGGGGCTCGGCCGCCGGCTGCACGTCGATCTCCTCGCCCTGCGCCTTGCGCTCGATCATCTCGAGCACGCGCTCGCGGTACTCGTCCTTGTACTTGCTCGGCTCGAAGTCGCCGGACAGCGTGTCGATCAGCTGCTGGGCCATCTCCAGCTCGCGCTTGGTCGCCTTGGCCTCGACCGGCAGCTCGTCCAGCGCGTCCGGGTCCACGACTTCGTCCGGGAACAGCATCGTCTCCATGGCCAGCGCGTCCCCGGCGGGGCGGATCGCCACCAAGCTCTCCTTGGAGCGGATGACCACCCGGCCGATCCCCACCTTGCCGGACTCGTCCATCGCCCGGCGCAGCAGCTCGTAGGCCTTCTCGCCGCCCTGGGCCGGGGCCAGGTAGTACGGGTGGTCGAAGAAGATCGGGTCGATCTGGTCGAGCGCCACGAAGTCGGTGATGTCGATCGACCGCGTCTTATCCGGGTCCAGCGACTCGAGCTCCTCGGGCGTGATCAGGACGTAGTGCTCGGGCGAGAGCTCGTAGCCCTTGACGATGTTCTCGTAGGGGACCTCCTCGCCGGTGGAGGGGTCCACGCGCTTCTGCTGGATGCGCACGCCGGTCTCGTCGTGCAGCTGGTGGAAGCGCACGGTCTTGCGCGACACGGCGCTGAACAGCTTGACCGGCACGTTGACCAGCCCGAAGGAGATCGCGCCGCTCCAGATGGCTCGGGGCATGTCCTGAGTCTTACCCCATCCCGAGCCGTTTCAGGAGGGCCGGGCGATTCTTTGCGTGGCCGCCTCGAGGTCCGCCGGCGTGTTGACGTTGAAGAAGGGGGCGTCGTCGTCGAGCTCGACCACGTGGGGGTGCAGGGCGGCGACGGTGGCGGTGAGCGCCTGGCCGGGCGGCGCGGCGCGCAGGGGCTCCAGGGCCGCGGGCTCGTAGCGGGCCAGCAGCGGCTGCAGGCGCCCGGCGGCCCGGGGGTCCACGGCGGGCGCGCCCCCGGCGTCCGCGCCGGCCAGGCGGCGGACCAGCGGCGGCGCGCTCAGCGGGAGGTCGACGGCGCAGGCGAGGATCGCCCGGCCGCCGGCCCGCTCCAGCGCGTGCACCAGGCCGGCCCGGGGATGGGCCGGCTCGTCGGGCTCGACCCACACCTCGGCGTCCAGCGCGGGCAGCGCCGTGGCCGCCTTGGCCACCACGACGACGTCGTCCAGCGCCGCGCGCAGGGCGGCCAGCGGCCAGGCGGCGAGCGGCCGGCCGGCGAGCGGCAGGGCGGCCTTGTCGCCGCCCATCCGGACGGCGCGGCCGCCGGCCAGCAGGACGCCGATGGGCTGCGGTCTCGCCACGCGCCGCGAGGGTTAGGGGTCCAGCCGGTCCTTCTCGGTCGCGTCGGCGACGGTGCGCAGCCGGGCCAGCGCGCGGCGGATCAGGCGCGAGACCTGCATCTGGGAGACCCCGATGCGCTCGGCGATCTGGGACTGGGTCATGTCCTCGGCGAAGCGCAGGTGCAGCACGAGCTGGTCGCGCTTGGGCAGGGCCTTGAGCGTGGGCGCGATCGTCGCGCCGTACTCGACGAGCTCGAAGCGCTCGTCCTCCGCCCCCAGCGAGTCGGCGAACGTGTTGCCCTCGCTGTCGCCGCTGGCCCGCTGGGCGTCCAGCGACACGGCCTCGTACGCCTGGCCGGCCTCCATCGCCGCCAGCACGTCCTCCTGGCTGGCGTCGATCGCCTTGGCCACCTCGTCCACCGAGGGCGAGCGGCCCAGCTTGCCTCCCAGCTCCTTGACCGTGCGGTCGACCTGCATCGCGCGCTCCTGCACGCCGCGCGGCACGTGCACGGCCCAGCCGGCGTCGCGGAAGTAGCGCTTGAGCTCGCCGAGGATGGTCGGCACGGCGTAGCTGGAGAACGCGACCCCGCGCTCGATGTCGAAGCGGTCGACCGCCTTGACCAGCCCCATGCTCGCCACCTGGACGAGGTCGTCCAGCGGTTCGTTGGCGCGCTGGTAGCGCCGGGCCAGCTGGCGGGCCAGGGGGAGGAAGCGCTCGACGAGCTGCTCGCGCGCGGCGGGGTCCTCGTCATCGCGCAGGCGGCGGAACAGCGCCTCGGTCTCGCGCGCGCGCACGGCGGCGTCGGCGGCCTGAGCCTGTTCGGGTTCCTTGGGCGATGTGGAAACGGCTGCGTCCCTCACTGGCCGGCGAGGGCCTGCCCCCCCTCCTGGCGGCGCAGGTTAGCGAAGCGGCGTGCCTTCGAGCCCGTCGCGCAGCTCGTCCAGCGAGGCGAAGACCGGATCCGCGCCCGCGTCGCGCAGCTCGGCCTCGGAGAACCCGCCCGTGAGCAGGCCGATCGTCGGCACGCCGGCGCGGCCGGCCGCCTCGGCGTCCCAGGTCGAGTCCCCGACCATGACCGCCCGCTCGACGCTGGCCGTGCCGCGCGCGATCTCCACCAGGTCGGGCGCGGGCTTGGTCGCCTCGACGTCGGCCGACGACGTCCAGGCGTCGGCCAGCTCGCGGACCTCGAGCAGGTCGATGTAGTGCTCGAGCTCCTCCTCCTTGGCCGAGCTGGCCAGCACGATCTCGTGGCCGCGCTCCTTGAGCGCCTCGACCAGGGCCCGGGCCCCCGGCAGGGGCCGGACCTCGTCGATCAGCGCCTCGAAGCGGCGCTTCTCGGCGTCGCGCAGGGCCTCGCCCTGGCGCTCCTCGACCTCGTCGCCGCACAGCGAGGACACGATCTGGTCGCCGCCCATGCCGATGCGCCGGTGCACCCGCCACACCTCGACCTCCAGGCCCTCGTCGCGGAATGCGCGGTGCCAGGCCAGCGTGTGCTGGTAGACGCTGTCGACGAGGGTGCCGTCGACGTCGAGGAGGGCGGCGGATCTGGGCATCGCGAAAAAGTTGGTTTCGCCTTCCCCGAACCCGGGAAAATCAACCTCTGCGTCAGGCACACATACGCCGAACCCGTCCTCGGCCTGCCTGACGCACTTCCCGTTCCAGTGCTGGGGCGCCCCGCAGGGGGCGTCCTAGTGCTTTAAGGGGTGGTTTACGCCGAGCGTGGCGCCGGGAACAACGTAGGCGTCGGAGCCGTAAAGCCAAGCAAGGAGCGCAGCATGATCGGCATCCTCATCGCGGTTCTTATCGCCGCACTCGTATACGTCATCCTCGCCGCCCTCACGGGCTCGGCGATCGTCGCCATCGTCGGCGCCGTCCTGGTCCTGCTGGCCGGGATCCCGAGTGGTGGATTCGGCATGGGTGGACGCTGGGGAGGCCGCGCCAGCGCGCGTTAGGCGGCACCGGCCGGCGCGCGCAGGGTCATCGACTCGTCCCACGAGCACAGCGCGCGCCGGGCCGGGCAGTCCAAGCACAGGTCGCGGTGGGGATCGGCCGTGACCGGGAAGCGCTCGTCGAGGATCCCCTGGGCGAGCGCTTCGAGCTGGGCGGAGAGCTCGGGCGCGTCGCCGGCCGCGAACGCGATCGACACCGGCTCGTCCGGGCGCTCGAGGAAGGCGTGGACCACCTCGACCGTCCGCGCGCCGTCGCCTAGCGCGGCGAGGGCGTAGACCAGGCGCTGGGTGCGGTAGTCGCGCTCCGCGCGGGCCTCCAGGTCCTCGCCGGGCTGCAGGCGATCGCTCTTGTAGTCCACGACCAGCGCGGCGTCGCCGTCGCGCGACGTCGCGTCCACGATCCCGTTCACCACGACCTCGCCGCCGGGGAGCGCCAGCGGGAACGCGAACGGCGCCTCCCGGCGCAGGCGCGGCGCGGCGGCGAGGCGGCGGGCCAGCTCGGTGTCGAGGAACCGCGCCGCCAGCGTGGCGATCTCCTCCGCGTCCTCGGCGATGACGGCCGCGCCGATCTCCTCGGCCAGCGCGCCCACCGCGTCCGCCGTCGGCGCGATCTCCGGGCCGGCTCGCTCCAGGAGCAGGTGGGCCAGGGTGCCGCGCAGGCGGGGGTCGATCCCCGGCGCGGGCTCCCCGGCGGGCGGGGCCGGCAGGTCGCGGTCGGGCGGCAGGCGCAGGATGCGCTCGACGTAGAAGCGATAGCCGCAGCGGCCGTACGCGTCCAGGCCGGTGTAGGAGACGGTCGCCACGGGCGGGGCCTGGGGCGGCTCGACCTGCACCAGCTCGGCGGTCGGCGGCGCCGGGGCGGGCCGCGCGACGGCTTCGCGGGCGCGCGCGGGCGCGAGGGCGTCCGGCGCCAGCACGCGGCCGATCGTGGCCGGCGTGTTGAGGCGGCAGGTGACGCCGGTGGGCGAGTCCCACACCGGGCTCTCGTCGGTCAGCGCCGTCTCCACGCCCGGGGCCAGGGCGGGCCCGGCCCACGCCAGGGCGGGCTGCGTGAGGGCGGGCGCGGGCCAGCTCTCGGTGTTGGGGAGCGTTCCGGACACGATCAGCCGCTCGCGCGCGCGGGTCATGGCCACGTAGTGGACGCGATGCTCCTCCGCGGTCTCGGCGGCGTCGCGCTCGGCCTGCAGCGCCTCGTAGTCCAGCGTCTTGACGCCGCCGTTGCCCTCCAGCGTGAGCAGGCGCAGCCCGATTCGCCCGTCCTCGCCCACGTGGAGGTCGGGGTGCTCGCTGCGGCCGGGGCGCCCGAGGTCGGCCACGCAGACCGTGTCGAACTCCAGGCCCTTGGCGCCGTGGATGGTCATCAGCCGCACGGCGTCGAGGTCCTCGGGCTCGACGGGCGCCTCGCCCTCGCGCGCCTCCTCCTCGCGCAGCTCCACGCTGTCGAGGAAGCCGCGCACGTCGCGTCCCTCGTGCGCCTCGTACTCCCGGGCCAGGCGCAGCAGCTTGCGCACGTTGGCCATCCGGCGCGCGCCGTTGCGCAGCGCGAGCGCGTGCAGGTCGTAGTCGCGCCCGGTGACCGCGCGCTCCAGCAGCTCCTCCAGCGACCGCCGCGCCATCCCCCGCCGCTCGGCCGCGAACCACGGGACGAACTCGGCCATCCGCCGGGCGTCGGCTTCCGGCATCCCCGCGACCGGCTCGCCCGCCTCCAGCACCCACCACGCGTGGCGGCGCGCGTCGCGCCGGGCCACGGCGAGGCCGGCGAGGCCGTCGCTGCTCAGGCCGGCCAGGGGGGAGGCGAGGAGGGTGAACAGCCGGGTCTCGTCGCGGGGGTTGGCCAGCGCGCCGAGGTAGGCCAGCAGGTCGCCGACCTGCTGCGCGGACCAGTAGCCGCGCCCGCCCGCGACGTAGGTGGCCAGGCCCTGGTCCTCCAGCGCGCGCTCGTACACCGCCAGGTCGGTCAGCGCGCGGACCAGCACCGCCGTCTCGCCGGGGGCCGCCTGGCCCGCGTCCACCAGCTCGCGCACCCGCTGGGCGAGCAGCCGCGCCTCGGCGCGCCGCCACGGCGCGGCGGCGGGGGGGAGCGTGTCGCCGAGGTCGACCGGCTCGTCGCCGTTCCACCCCCGCTGGTCGGTGACCAGCAGCTCGGCCAGCGGCCCCGGGCGCTCCGCGGCGTCGGGGCGCCCGGCGACCAGCGGGGTGAAGCGCTCGCCGAACAGCGGGGCGAAGGCCTGGTTCAGCGTGGCCAGCAGCGGCTCGCGCGCGCGGAAGCTGGAGCGCAGCTCGCCGGCCGCGCCCGCCGCGGCCAGCTCGTCGCGGCGGCGGCGGAAGATCGCGACGTCGGCGTGGCGGAAGCCGTAGATCGACTGCAGCTCGTCGCCCACGGTCAGCAGGTTGCGGTCCTCCAGGCGGCGCAGGATCGCCAGCTGACGCCCGTTCACGTCCTGGAACTCGTCGACCATGATCAGCGCGAAGCGCGCGCGCCAGGCCTCGCGGACCCCGGCGTCGCGGTCCAGCAGGTCGCGCGCCATCAGCTCCAGGTCCTCGAAGTCCAGCCCCGACCGCGCGCGCTTGCGCTCGGCGTACTCGCGCGCGTAGGCGCGCAGCAGCTCGCCGATGCGCCGGCACGCGGGCGCGGCCAGGTGGTCGGCGACCGCGCGGGTGTACGCGTCCAGCGCCTCCAGGTACTCGCAGCACTCGGGGCCCTTCAGGACGCCCGTGTTGCCCGCCTTGAAGGCGGCCACGGCGAGGTCGGTCAGCGGGGGCAGCGCCCCGTCGTCGCGCGCCAGCCACTCGCCCGCCCGCTCCAGCGCGACCCGGGCCCGGGCGACGCTGACGCCGTCGCCCGCGGCGGCCAGGCACGCCGCGGCCGACCCCTGGGCGCGGGCCAGCCGCTCGCGCAGCTCCGGCGGCACCGGGCGCTCGCCCGGGTCGGGCAGCTCGGGCACCGTGTCCCCGCGGCTGCGCAGGCGGTCGTGGGCCGCGGCCACCAGCCCGGACAGCCGCTCGGGGCGGTAGGCGGCCGACAGCTCCAGCGCCTCCGGGCCGGACTGGGCCGCGGAGTCCAGGAAGGCGGCGAACGCGGCGTCGAAGGCCTCGGCGCGCAGGCGCGCCGTCTCGGCCGGCTCGAGCACGCGGAACGCCGGGTCCAGCCCGGCGGCCAGCGGATGGGCGCGCAGCAGCCGGGCGCAGAAGCCGTGGATCGTGGACACGAACGCGCCCTCGGCCGCGCGCGCGGCGCCGCGGTCGCCCAGCTCGACGAAGCGCTCGCGCAGGCGTTGGCGCAGCTCGCCCGCCGCCTTCTCGGTGAACGTGATGGCGAGGATCCGTCGCGGGTCGACGCCGTCCTCGATCACCGCGCGCGCGAAGCGCTCCACCACCACCGCCGTCTTGCCGCTCCCCGCGTTGGCCGACAGGATCCGCGAGCCGTGGCGGGCGCGGATGGCCCGCGACTGCTCGGCGGTGAAAGTCCGCCCGCCGGGCCCGTC
>DATLOP010000060.1:0-2377 GCA_035536255.1 Solirubrobacteraceae bacterium | reverse complement strand
CGGGGCGCGGCCGTGGTGTGCGTGGCCGCCAACGTCGTCCTCGACCGCAACCCGGCCGTCGAGTACGTCGACGTGGAGACGGCGCAGCAGCTCGCGCGCGCGTGCGACGAGCGCTTCGGCGACTGCGACCTGCTGCTGATGGCGGCCGCGGTGGCCGACTACCGCCCCGCCGCGGCGGCGGACACGAAGATCAAGAAGGACGCCGCGTCGCTGGAGCTGGCGCTGGAGCGCACCGGCGACGTGCTGTCGGGGCTGGCCGCCCGGCGCCGCGAGGGGCAGACGCTGGTCGGCTTCGCCGCCGAGCACGGGGATGATGGCGCAGCCACCGAGGCGGCGCGGGGGAAGCTGGAGCGCAAGGGCGTGGACGCGGTCGTGCTCAACGACATCTCGCGCCCGGACATCGGGTTCGACGCCGCCGACAACGAGGTCACGATCGTCACCGCCGCCGGCGAGCGGAAGGTCCCGCGCGCGAGCAAGGGCGAGGTCGCGGCGGCGATCCTCGACGTGATTCAGGACTTGCTTATCCGAGATGGGTACAACTCCGAAGATGGAGCCCCTGGAGCCCCTGGAGCCGCTGGACCGCGTCGCGCCGGCTGAGCTGGAGACCGCGCGCGCGACCCTCGGCCGCGTCGCGGAGAACGTCGCGCGGGCCGTCGAGGTGCGCGGAGACGTGCTGGAGCACCTGCTGATCGCGCTGGCCGCCGAGGGGCACGTGCTGGTCGAGGACTACCCGGGCGTGGGCAAGACCGCCCTGGCCCGCGCGCTGGCCCGCTCGATCGAGGGCCAGTTCGCGCGCGTGCAGTGCACGGCCGACCTGCTGCCCTCCGACATCGTCGGGGCCAGCGTCTACAACCAGCGCGAGCAGCGCTTCGAGTTCCGCCCGGGGCCGATCTTCTCCAACATCGTCGTCGTCGACGAGGTCAACCGGGCCTCGCCCAAGACGCAGTCCGGGCTGCTGGAGTGCATGCAGGAGCGCCACGTGACCGTGGACGTGCACACCCACGAGCTGGCGCGGCCGTTCCTCGTCCTGGCCACCCAGAACCCGATCGAGTACGAGGGCACCTACCCGCTCCCCGAGGCCCAGGTGGACCGCTTCATGGTCCGGGTGTCGCTGGGCTACCCGGAGGCGGGCGCCGAGGCGGCGATGCTGGCCGGGCACGAGGCGGGCGACCGGGTGCTCGAGCTCGAGCCGGTGGCCGGCCCGACGGAGGTCGTGTCCCTCCAGGACACCGTGGCGCGCGTGCGCGCCGCCGACGCGCTGCGCGAGTACGTGGTCGCCCTGCTCGGGCATACGCGCACGGACCCGCGAATCGAGCTCGGCGCCTCCCCGCGCGCGGGCCTGATGCTGCTGCGGGCGGCCAAGGCGCGGGCGCTGCTGGAGGGCCGCGACCACGCCCTGCCCGACGACGTCCAGGCGCTGGCCCAGCCGGTGCTGGCCCACCGCCTGCTGCTGGCGCCGGAGACGGTGGGGACGCCGGCCGACGAGGTCCGCCGCCACGCGATCGCCGACGCGATAGCCCGCACCCCCGCCCTCTGAGATGCGGGCCGCGGGCGGCGCGCTCTCGTCGATCCTGCTGGGAGCCGGCTTCGCCATCCTGGGCGGGGCGTTCGACGCCGAGCCGCTGTTCGTGGGGGGGATCGCCTTCCTGGCTCTGGGCGGCGCGACGTTGCTGTGGGTGACGCTGGCGGCGCGCGGGGCTCGGGTCTCGCGGGACCTGACGGCGCACCGGGTGATCGAGGACGAGCCGTTCGACGTGCGCCTGGCCGCGACGTCGGCCCTGCCCCTGCCCGGCGGCGAGCTGGTCGAGCCGCTGCTGCCCGGTCCGGTGCCGCTGCGCCCGGGGCGCCGCGAGACGCGGATCCGCGTGCAGGCCCGCTTCGCCCGCCGCGGACTGCGCCGCCTCGACCCGCCCCGCATGACGATCCACGACCCCCTCGGCCTGGCCGCCCGGACGATCCTCGGCGGCGGCTCCGGGGACGCGGCGTCGTCGGGCGGGGCCGCGTCCGCCGCGGACGAGGTCCTCGTGCTGCCGCGGATCGAGCCGGTCGACGTGACGGCCGAGCCCGACGCGTCGGGCAGCGGCCGGGCGCTCGCCTCGCTGGCCGGGATGGCGGAGGTCGAGATGGACGGGCTGCGCGCCTACCGGGAGGGCACCGCCGCGTCGCGGATCCACTGGCCGCCGCTGGCGCGGGGCGCCGGGCTGATGGAGCGCCGGCTGCGCCCGGACGGCGACGGCCGTCCCCTGGTCGTCCTCGACCCGCGCGGCGGGACCGAGGCCGACCTCGACGCCGCGGTGCGGGCCGCCGCCTCGCTGTGCCGCGCGCTGGCCGCGAGCGGCGGCTGCGGCCTGCTGCTGCCGGGCGAGCGGCGGGCCAG
>DATLOP010000059.1:0-2476 GCA_035536255.1 Solirubrobacteraceae bacterium | reverse complement strand
CAGCTCCCCAAGGCCCGGCGCGAGAGCGCCTACCGCAACCCGCCCGGCGTCGGCCCGGTGGCGCCGTTCGACCCGGCGGGGGGCTGGCACTCCAGCGTGGCCTCGGTCTACACCGACTACGGCGGCCCGCTGGCCTGCTCGCGCGCGCGCCTGGGCCGCGAGCAGCTCGGCGTGGCGCACAAGTCGGCTCCGTGCGGAGCGCTGATCACCTTCCGCTACAACGGGCGCGTGCTGCGGGTGCCGGTGATCGACCGCGGGCCCTACATCGCCGGCCGCGAGTGGGACCTCACCGGCGCCACGGCCCGGGCCCTGGGCTTCCCCGGCCTGGACTTCATCGAGTGGACCGTCTAGGGGGACTGCACGGAGAGGTCGCCCTCCATGCCGGCCTCGCGGTGGCCGGGGACCGAGCAGAAGAAGACGTAGGCGCCGGGCTGGAGGTTCACGGCCGCGGTCGCCTTCGCGTCGGTGATCACCCGGGTGCCGCCGAGCACCGTGGAGCCGCGCGCCACCTTCACGTCGTGCGGGAGCTGGGAGGGGTTGTCGAAGCGGATCGTCACGCTGCCCGGGCGGGCGGTGAGCGACGACTGCTCGAAGCGCAGCTGGCCGCTGGGGTCGGCGGAGACCTCCACGACGCCGGTGCCCGGCCCCTCGGCCGTGCCCTCCCGGGGCGGCGCGGCGCCGGCGGGCTCGGGCTCGTGCCCGCGCTGCGGGTCGTCCTCGGGAGTGGCGCCGCCCTGGCCCGATCCCTCCTCGCCGTGGGCCTCGGCGTGGTGCTTGGTCGCCGTGCCGACGGTCGTGACCAGCGTGGCGGCGACGAGCAGGGCGCTGACGCCCATGACGGCGCGCGACGCGGCGGCGCTGCCGGGGAAGTCGGGGATGCGCATGCCGGCGAACGCCACCAGCACCGCCCAGACGGCCAGCACCGCGCCGGCGACGTAGAACGGCACCTTGCTCGGCTCTTCCGCCGCGAGGACGGGATGGAGGCTGTCGACCAGGGCCCTCAAAGTCGGGCGCGAGCCTATTAGAACCTCAGGCGGGACGGCGCGGCGCCGCGGCCCGCGCGAGCCCGATCCACGCCCCGCCGAACAACACGAGGAAGATCAGCAGGCTCAGGACGAACCCCAGGCCGGCCAGGCGCGCCACGAAGGCGACGACGAGCGCCACGGCGGCGGCGACCAGCAGCAGCCGGAAGTCCAGCGCCTGGCGCACGGTCGGGTGCTCCTCGACGGTGTCCGACAGCTTGCGCTCGACGTCGTCGCGGGTCGCCCGAACCTCGTCGGGCACGCCCTTCAGGTCCTCCCTCATGGCGGGGACATACCCGGCTCGGCGGGCGCTGCACTCGTTTAAGTTGGAGGCGTGGGGGTGCGCCGCGTCCTGGCCTGGGCCGTGCCGGCGCTGGCGTTCGCCGCGCCGGCGCACGGCGCCTTTCCCGCCTCGGCGCCCAACGACCCGCTCTACGACGCCTCGCCGGCGCCCGGCGCGACCAACGAGCAGTGGGACCTGACGACCGACCGGGGGATCTCGGTCGACCGCGCGTGGCCCCTGAGCACGGGCGCGGGGGTGGTGATCGCCGACATCGACGTGGGCGTCCAGCACGAGCACCCCGACCTGGCCGGCCGCTGGGCCGAGAACCCCGGCGAGACGGGCCGCGACGCGTCCGGGCGCGACCGGCGCGCCAACGGCGTCGACGACGACCGCAACGGCCACGTGGACGACTGGCGCGGCTGGGACTTCCACGCGCGCGACAACGACGCGACGTCGGACACCGCCAACGCCCACGGCACGCACGTCGCGGGCGTGCTGGGCGCGGCCACCGACAACGGGGCCGGAATCGCCGGGATCGCGCCCGGGGCGCGGCTGCTGCCGCTGCGCACCGCCGACAACGTCATCCACCAGGGCGCGCGGATCGCCCAGGCGATCGTGTACGCGGCCGACCGCGGCGCGACCGTGATCAGCATGAGCCTGGGCGCCGACAGCTTCCCGGCGTCGCTGCGCCGGGCCGTCGCCTACGCGCACCGGCGCGGCGTCGTGATGGCGGTGGCCTCGGGCAACGAGTTCCACTTCCACCACCACCAGCCGCAGATGCTCGGCGAGGTGCTCGCGGTGGGGGGCGTGAACCCGGACACCGCCAACGCGACCGCGTTTCGCGAGGAGCTGGCGACCACCGCGAGCGACTTCACGGTGCGCGCCTCCTACTCGGACTACGGGCCGCACCTCGACGTCGTCGCGCCGACCCAGGTCCCGACGACGCAGTGGGGCGGCGGGTACACGCGCAACTGGAGCGGGACGTCGGCCTCCACCCCGCACGTCGCGGGCGTCGCCGCGCTCGTGCAGGCTCGCGGGCGCGCGGCGGGATTGACCCTGTCGGCCGCCGAGGTCAACCAGATCGTGCGGATGAGCGCCGACGACCTCTCCGACCCCGCGCAGGGCTACGCGCCGGGCTGGGACCCCGTGTCGGGCTGGGGGCGCGTCAACG
>DATLOP010000058.1:0-17734 GCA_035536255.1 Solirubrobacteraceae bacterium | reverse complement strand
CAGCACCGGCACGAGCAGGATGCGCAGGACCGTCAGGACGTTGGGGACGTTGACCGGGACCACGGAGCGAGGGTAATGGCCCCGTCGCCGGCTTGGCTCAGCGCCGGGTGCAGACGATGCGGGCGCGGCTGCGGCGACAGCGCGGCAGCGCCCGCATGGCCGTCCGGCGCCGGGCCGTGGCGCGGAAGCGCGTCAGCGACGGCGTGCCCTGGCGCAGCGGGGCGACCGCGCGCACGGTCACCCGCCCGGCGAGGCCGCGGGAGATCCCGCGCAGGACGACGGAGCGGTTCCGCGTGGCGGCGAACCGCTGACGGCCGTTGGAGAACGTCACGGCGACCTCGTAGCGCGCCGCGCCGCCCACCCGGGCCCACCCGACGGCCAGCCGGGTGCCCAGGCGGC
Source organism: Solirubrobacteraceae bacterium (assembly GCA_035536255.1). Taxonomy (GTDB): domain Bacteria; phylum Actinomycetota; class Thermoleophilia; order Solirubrobacterales; family Solirubrobacteraceae; genus AC-38. Next base: position 17,335 of record DATLOP010000058.1, on the reverse strand, counting down.
GCACCCGCAGGCGGGCGGGCCGGGCCAGGACCGGAGACGGGGGCGCGAAGCTGGCCAGAACCCGCTCCTCGGCCGGGACGCCGTCGATCTCGAAGCGCGCCTTGATCGTGCGCCGGACCTGGCCCGGTGCGGGCGAGAAGGCCAGCCGGCCGCGCCCGCCGCCGCGGAGCGTCCCGATCTGGCGGCCCGCGCCGTCGGGGCCCACGTCGTGGAACGTGACGACCTGGTCGGGGCGCGGGGCGACGGCGTAGTCGAGGAAGCGCCGGGTGCCGGCCCCGCCCACGCGGCCGCTCGCCCGGGCCGCCGGCAGCGCCGTGGACTCCTGGATGCGGGCGATCGGCACCGATCCGTCCATCGTCTCGATCGAGTAGGTCCCCGGCCGCGCGCCGGCCAGCGCCACGGCGGCGAAGCGGGCCTTGGGCGAGCGCAGGATCCTGATCTTCGCGTCCGGCGAGCCCACGAGGCCGGGGCCCTCCGGGCTCTCGAGCACCTGGCCGCCGGGCCCGGTGACGCGCACCCGCGGCGCGCCGTCGCGGCCCTCGACCATGAGCATCCGGCTGGGCGCGCCGGGCGCCACCTGCACCTGGTAGGGCCCCCCGGCCTGGGCCTTGCGCAGGCCGCGCACGTTGGGCTCGCGGAACCGGCCCCACACGCAGCCGTCGAGGTAGGGGATGAACTTGAACGGGCTCCAGCGGATGGCGCCGCCCGCGTGGAAGTCGTGCACGAGCGCGCTGACGTTCGCGCACACGGCCATCCCGCGGCTGGAGACGTTGCCCTCGAAGCCGCGGCAGATGATCTCCACGACGCAGCCCTCGACGCGCCCGTCGACGTTGAAGCGGCCGTTGCCCGCGTTGAACTCGCCGTCCACGCGACCCTCGATGCCGATCACGACGACCCCGGTCAGCGGCTCGGTGAACCCGTACTTCATGCCGCCGCCCAGCGCCAGGTAGCTCGGGTACTCGTAGAGCACGTAGGCCTGCGCGAGCGGGACCTCGCCCACCACCGGGACCCGGAGCGCCGCGGCGGCGCTGACGCCGAACGTCGGCCCGGTGTAGCGGTAGTTGTAGAGGTGCGCCGGGAAGTCGTTGCCGACCTCGTCGCGGCGCAGGATGAACGGCTGCTGAGGCGAGGGGAAGGCGAGCACGACGCGCCCGTCGATGACGAGGATCTGGCTGAAGGACATGCGCGCGTTGCCCGTGAAGCGCGTGGGGTCCAGGCCGAACCCGAACCCGATGCGCTCGAGGTCGACCCCGGCGAACAGGGGGATCCCCGGTCGGAAGCCCAGGCTGGCGCCGGCGAAGTCCAGCCTTCCGTTGCGGATCTTGACCTGCCCGTTGGGCGGGACCATGTCGAGGCAGATCCCGCTGATCACGCACGCCTTGCCCTGGCCATGCCACAGCTCGTCGGCGCCCTCCCGGCGGTAGGCGATGCGGAACTCCTTGACCGCCAGCGCGCCGACGTCCACGTTGATCGGCCCGATCGTCATGTCGTCGATGATCAGCCGGTCGGGGGTGGCGCGCAGCCGCACGCCGGCCTGGACGTCCACGCCCGCCTTCTTGAGGAAGCTGGGCAGCTTGAGCGTGGAGCTGATGTGCGCCTCGCTGCCCACCAGCTTCACGTCGAAGTCGCCGACGAGCGGGAAGCCGCCCAGGTCGCGCAGCGAGGGCGGGCGCGGCAGGGCGGGCAGGGAGACCCCCTGGCGGCGCGGATCGATGTCCAGGACGAACCCGCCCGGCTGGCCGAACTGGTAGCCCCCGACCTTCAGCCCCGCGTTCGAGCTGGACAGCGCGCTCGCCTGGGGGAAGGCGAGGATGCTGGCCCCGCCGCGGGGCACCAGCGGCCAGTCGCCCTCCAGCGACACGGGGCTGCGCGTGACGTACCCGTCGCTGAGCTCCACCGCCTTGCGCATCAGGTCGGCGTCGCTGACCGGCACGCGTAGCTCGCGGGCCAGGGGGTCGAGGACTCCGCGCTCGGCGCTGGGGATGTCGGCCAGCGTCTCGGTGGGCGTGAAGCAGCCCGTCAGGTCGAGGCTCCCCGACTTGATCGAGGTGGGCACGTCGCAGCTGTTGGAGCGGCCGAGCAGCGCCGCCGCGTCGCCGGTGGCGCTCACCGACGGGAGGCGCGACAGGGTGGCGCGCACGCGGGCGACCTCGCTGGCGGAGGAGGCGGCGGCGAGGGCGCGCGGTCGCGGCATGGTGAAGTTGCGCAGCAGCGACGGCCCGGCGCGCCCGCCATCGAACGCCTGGGCGCGCACGGAGAAGTTCCCCGGGTCCGGCCGGAAGCGGATGCTGCGCTGGAGCTGCCCGTTGACCACGCGCCCCGTGATGCTCTGCCCGCCCGGCAGGTTCCACACGATGCGATCGACGGGGCCCGCCACCTGGGCGGTCAGGACGAGGGCGCTGTCGCGCCTGATCCCCTCGGCCGGCGCGAAGGCCGTCACCGTCGGCACGCCCGGCACGGGCGGCGGCGGCGGGGGCTCGGGGGGCGGCGGCGGGGGCGGCGGGGGCGGGGCCACGCCCGGCGGCACGCCGATGCGCGAGTGGATCCGCACGACCTGCCCGTCGTGGCCCTCCCACGTCACGATGGCGCCGCCCTGGGCATCCGTCGCCACGTCGGGGCGGAAGGCCTCGGTGTGGGAGGCGAGGTTGAACGGTGCGCCGAAGTTGCCGTCACCCGTGCTCTCGGCGACGTTGACGTCGTCGTTGTTCCCGTTGATCTGGACCCACGCGACGACGCCCTTCCCCTGCGAGGACATGGCGACGCGGGGCGCGCTGGCGCCCGTACCGGCGGACAGCTGCACCGCGGCGCGGAACGCCTGTCCGGCGGGGCGGTAGCGGCCCTCGATGAGCCCTGCGCGCTCCCACACGACAACGGCGTTCCCCCCGGCGTCCATGGCCACGTGGGGATTCGCTGCGCCCGACGACGAGAGGGCCTGGACCGCGCCCCAGGTGCCGCCCGCACCGGGGGACCGCACGGCGGCGTTGATCGTGCCCACGTACCCCGAGGAGGTCGAGACGTAGCGCGTCCACACGGCCACCGCGGTCCCGTCGCCGCCCATCGCCACCTGGGGGTTGCGACAGGAGTTGCTGCTGGCCACCGTCTCACAGAGCCGCTGCTGTGAGGTCCAGGCGCCCGTCGGCCCAGGGGAACGGAAGCTCGCATAGACCTCCTCGATCGGGAACAGGCCCGTGCTGGGCGGATTCGCTCGCAAGTGGCTCCAGACGGTCACCGCTTCACCCTGGCCGCGCATCGCCAGACGGGGCGTGCCGACACCGAGCCCGGTGTCCTGCGAGATGAACTGCGGGGTGGTGCTCCACATGCCGTCGCCGACGGACCGGAAGCGGCTGACGATGAACCCAGACCCTCCGCCGCCGCCGCGGTGCTCCCAAACGGCCAGCGCGTTGCCCTGCGCGTCGACCGTCGTCTCGGGCGTGAAGTTGGAGTCACCGACTCCAGCGGTCGACGAAACGAACTGGCGCGCGCCGAACCCGCCACCCGGGCCGCGGAACTTGCCCAGAATCGCGGAGCTGACATTGGAGGTCGATCCCTCCCAGACGGCCTGCGCGTGACCGGCGGGCCCCATGCCCGCATCGGGGACGTCGTTGCTCAAGCTCCCGTCGTCGATGGCGGTGCCCGCGGGGAAGTTGCCGCCCGCGGGCCGCAGCGTGGCGTCGATGCGGACCGGACTGAGGAGGCGCTCCCAGACCGCGATCGCCTCGCCACCGGAGGACATCTCGACGTCCGGGCGCTCGGCGGCGACCCCGCCGGCGGAGATCACGGCGGTGCCCTGCCAGCTCAGCTGGGCGTGCGCGGCGGGCGCGAGCCCGATGGCCACGAGCGCGGTCCCGAGGGCGAGCCTCGTCGATCTCCCGACATTCCCCATTCCCGATCTCTGCCTACGCTACCGGTGCGGCCCGGCTCCGTGTAGGTAAATGCCAGAATCGGCCCGGTGCGCCAGGGACTCGCGCTGGGGATCGCGCTGCTCGTCGCCCTCGCCGGCTGCGGCGAGGCGGGCGACGAGCGCCCGGAGCGCCGGGCCGCGGCGCCGGTGGCCGACGACCCGACGCGGGGGCTGCGCGCCCGCCCCACCGCCGTCGAGCCCGACGTCGGGCTGCCGGCGGAGACCGAGGTGCAGGTGGAGGTGCCGCGCGATCCCGAGGAGCACCTGGCGCGCGCGCCGGAGGGCACGATCCCCGACCCCCCGCCCACCGACGCCGAGGTCCGGGCCGCGCTCAAGCAGATCGAGGGGGTCCCCGGGCGCAAGGCGCGCCTGAACCCCGACGGCACCGCGACCGCCCCCGAGGGCGCCCCCGAGGTGGTCAAGCAGATGATCGCCGCCGCCAACTCCATCGCCCGCACGCCGTACCTGTGGGGCGGCGGGCACGGGCGCCTCTACGACCGGGGCTACGACTGCTCGGGGTCGCTGTCCTTCGCCTTCATCCACGCCGGCCTGCTGGACAAGCCGATCGCGCACGGATGGCGGCTGATGGGCCGGGCCGGCAAGGGCAGGTGGGTGACCGTGTACACCAACTCCGGCCACGTGTGGATGGAGGTGGCCGGGCTGCGCTACGACACCAGCGCCATCCGCCTCGCCGGGTCGCGCTGGACCGACCGGTCGCGCTCCACGGCGAGCTTCCGCTCCCGGCACCTGCCGGGCCTCTAGGCCTAGGCCTTCAGGTAAGAGGCTGGCGACGCCGCTCCACGGCCTATAGGTTCGGGCCACACGACCGAGGGGAGAGGGCGATGCGTTGGTGGCCGATGGTGGCGGTGGCGGTGCTGGCGATGGGCGGGACGGCGTGGGCGGGCGGCACGCTGATCACCTCGAGCCGGCAGATCGACGACGGCGTGATCCTCGCGCGCGACCTGCAGCCGGGGACGCTGACCGCGACCCAGGTGCGCGAGGGCGGCCTGGAGGCGCGCAACCTGAGCGCCGCGGCGCGGCGCGAGCTGCGCGGCACGCGAGGGCCGCGCGGTCCCCGGGGCTTCCGCGGGCCGGCCGGCTCGGTTCCCGACGTCGACTACGTGACCGTGCAGGCGACCGCTCCCCCGGGCGGCGCCGCGACAGCCAAGGCGCCGTGCCGCGGCGCGCGCCTGCCGATGAGCGGTGGGTTGCGCGACGGGTCGGGCCGGCTGGTGCTGACGTCCTCGTACCCGGTGGCCGCGCGGGCGGCGGGGCGCGGCTGGGTCGTCAGCGTGGTCAACACCGACGCGGCGCCCCACGGGTTCATCGCCTACGCGGTGTGCTCGCGGGTGGGGTGAGGCGGGTCGCTATCTAGACTGGCGCCATGCCCCTCATCCCCTCGGTCGTCCAGCAGGACTCGCGCGGCGAGCGCGAGTACGACATCTACTCGCGCCTGCTGTCCGAGCGCATCGTCTTCATCGGGACGCCCATCGACGACCAGATCGGCAACCTCGTCGTGGCCCAGCTGCTGCACCTGGAGTCCGACGACCCCGAGAAGGACATCTCGGTCTACATCAACACGCCGGGCGGTGACGTGTACTCGGGGCTGGCGATCTACGACACGATGCAGTTCATCAAGCCCGACGTGCAGACGATCTGCTTCGGGATCGCCATGTCGATGGGGGCGCTGCTGCTCACGGGCGGGGCCCACGGCAAGCGCCTGGCCCTGCCCAACTCGCGGATGCTCATCCACCAGCCGTCGGCCGGCTTCGAGGGCCAGGCCAGCGACATCGAGATCCACGCGCACGAGATCATCGACATGCGCGGGCGCATCGACAAGATCTTCGCCCTGCACACCGGCCAGCCGCTGGAGCAGGTCCACACCGACATGGAGCGCGACCGCTTCTTCAAGTCCCACGAGGCCGTGGACTACGGGCTGATCGACAAAGTCATCGACCAGCACTAGGCGCCGCCGGCGCGGCGATCGCGTGCTCGATCGCGCCCAGGCCCTCGATCTCGATCCGCACCACGTCGCCGTCGCCCAGGAAGCGCGGCGGGTCCATGGCGAAGCCGACCCCGCTCGGGGTGCCGGTGAGGATCAGGTCGCCCGGCTCCAGCGCCTGGGTCTGGCCCAGGAACTCCAGCAGCGCGTCGATGCCGAAGATCAGGTCGTCCGTGCTTGCGTCCTGGCGCAGCTCCCCGTTGACCCACGTGCGCAGCCGCAGGTCCTCGGGGTCGCCGGCGTCCTCGGGTGTGGTGATCCACGGCCCCCAGGGGCAGAAGGTCGCGGCGCCCTTGGCGCGCGTCCACTGGGGCTCGCGGCGCTGGAGGTCGCGCGCGCTGACGTCGTCGGCCACGGCGAAGCCGCCGGCGGCGCCGGCCGCGCCGACCACCACGACCAGCTCGCCCTCGTAGTCCAGGCGGCGCACGGCCTCGGGACAGCGGACGGGCCCGCCGGGCGGCGCCGACGCCGTGGTGACCTTGGTGAAGACGATCGGCGCCTCGGGCGGCTCGGCGCCGGACTCGGCGGCGTGCGCGGCGTAGTTGAGGCCGATGCCGTAGATGGCGCCCGGCCGGGGCACCGGCGCCAGCAGCTCGACGTCGGCCACGGCGAACGCCCGGCCGGTGGCGGGAGCGCGGTCGCCGGAGGCCAGCCGCCCGGCCACGGTCTCGTCGCCGCCGAACGCCACCACCTGGTCGCCGCGCACCTCGCCGGCGAGCGGTGCGGCCGACCCCGGGGCCAGGAAGGTGGCGAGCCTCACGGCGGGCGAGCCTAACCGCCCGGACCGGTTTCCGGCATGCACTAGCTTGGTAGGGGTACCCCCGTGGAGGAGAGGAGCCCCATGCGACGCATCACCGTCGCGGCCGCGCTCGCGGCCGCCCTGACACTGTCCCTGCCCGCGGCCGCCTCGGCCGCCTTCTCGCTCGGCGTCGCCGCCGGCGACATCACGACCAACTCGGCCGTGCTGTGGGCGCACGCGACGGCGACGGGCCGCGCCACCGTCCAGGTCGCGACCGACCGCCGGTTCGCCAACGTCGTCGCCACGAGCAGCGCTCCCGCCACGCGCACGCGCGACCTCACCGTGCAGGTGGAGGTCGACCGCCTCCTCCCGGGGCGGACGTACTACTACCGCTGGGCGCAGGGCCGGGCGCGCAGCGCCGTCGGGCGCTTCGAGACCGCGCCGCGGCGCACGGCGAACGCCACCGTGTCGTTCGCGTTCAGCGGCGACGCCGACGCGACGCCGAAGGTGGGAACGCGCGGGCCGTTCTACAACCGCTTCCAGGTCTACCGCCGGATGATGCTCGAGCGCAACGACTTCAACGTCAACCTCGGCGACACGATCTACTCGGACTCCGACGGCGTCCTGGGGAACACGACGATCGCGCGCACCGTGGCCCAGAAGTGGGCCAAGTACCGCCGCAACATCGGGACGACCGCGCTGTCGCGGCTGCGCGGCGCGACCGGGTTCTACTCCCACTGGGACGACCACGAGTTCATCAACGACTTCTCGATCCCGGAGGACGGGCGGGCGCTCTACTCCCGGGGCGTCAAGGCGTTCCGCGACTACTCGCCGGTGACCTACACGTCGAGCGACGGGCTCTACCGCTCGTTCCGCTGGGGGCGCAACGTCGAGGTGTTCATGCTCGACGAGCGCTCGTTCCGCAGCGCCAAGGCGAGCCAGGGGACGGAGTGCAACAACCCCCAGACCGGGCGCCCGGACGAGGCGCCGACCGCGCCGCCGGAGAAGCGCCAGCTGTTCGAGGTGGTCTACCCGCCGATGAGCCAGCCGGTGTCCCAGGCGTGCAAGGACCGCATCAACGACCCGAGCCGCACGTTCCTCGGCCAGCGCCAGTTCCAGCGCTTCACGCGGGCGGTCCGCGGCTCGGGCGCGCGGTGGAAGGTCGTCCTCAACGAGGTCCCGATCTCGCAGATCTACTACCGCCCCTACGACCGCTGGGAGGGCTACGCGGACGAGCGCCGGCGGCTGCTCGAGTCGCTGCGCAACGTGCGCAACGTCGTCTGGCTGACCACCGACGTCCACACCGTGGGGATCATGGACGTCCGGTTCCAGACGTTCGAGCCCGGCGGCGCCATCGACACCGGGATGGACGAGTTCATCGCCGGGCCGGTGGCGACACAGACGTTCGCGGACGAGTTCACCGACGTGACCGGGAACCCGGGCGCGATCGACCTGTTCTCCAGCGTGCTCGTCAAGGAACCGCCGCCGACCGGCCTGGGCTCGCCGTGCTTCAACCCGGACGTCTTCTCCTACGCCCAGGTGAAGGTGACCAACACGGCGTTCACCGTCACGGCCAAGGACATGAACGGCCGGGTCGTGGTGGACAGCACGGACAGGCGGACCCCGTGCGTGATGTCGCTGCGCCTGCTGTAGGCCGTCCGGCGACACAGGCCCATGCGGGTGCGGCGGCGCGGCGAGCAGGCCGAGGCGCTGCTCGGGGCGGGCGCCGACGTCCGTGTAGGGTCGGGGCGTGGCCACGTACGACCTGATCGCGGACCTGCCGGTCGAGATCGAGGGCTACTCGCTGGAGCGCCTGGAGCGTCCCTTCGGGCCCGAGTTCACCCGCGTGTGCACGGTGATCACGCTGCACGGCGGCGGCGAGGACGGGGTGGGCGAGGACGTCATCTACGAGGCCGCCGAGCACGACGCGCTGCACGAGTTCGGGCCCGGCCTCCCCCTGGCCGGCTCGCACACGATGGCGTCGCTGGCCGAGCGCCTGGACGGGCTCGAGCTGTTCCCCGTCCCCCCGGCCCGCGAGCCCTCGCGTCAGTACCGGCGCTGGGCCTTCGAGAGCGCGGCGCTCGACCTGGCGCTGCGCCAGGCCGGGCGCCCCCTGCACGAGGCGCTGGGCCGCGAGCCGCACCCGCTGCGCTTCGTGGCCTCGACGCGCCTGGGCGACCCGCCGAGCGTGGAGCCGCTGCTCGCGCGCCGGACCGGCGACCCGAACCTGCGATTCAAGCTGGATCCCGAGAACAACTGGACGGCCGAGTTCATCGCGCAGCTACGCGACCTGGACTGCGTGGACTCGCTGGACTTCAAGGGCTTCTACAAGGGCACGGTGGTCGAGGTGCGGACCGACCCCTGGCTCTACGAGACCTGCGCCACGACCTTCCCCGGCGCCTGGCTGGAGGACCCCGACCTGTCGGTGCCCGAGGCCGCCGCGGTGCTCGAGCCCCATCGCGACCGCATCACCTGGGACGCGCCGCTGCACTCGGTCGCCGACATCGAGAACCTCCCCTTCGCGCCGCGGACGATCAACAGCAAGCCGTCGCGGTTCGGGCCGCTGTCCGAGCTGATGGCGGTCTACGACTGGTGCGCCGAGCACGGCGTCGGCGTGTACGGCGGCGGGCAGGGCGAGCTGGGCCCGGGGCGCGGTCAGATCCAGTACCTGGCGTCGCTGTTCCACCCCGACACCCCCAACGACGTCGCGCCGGGCGGCTACAACCTGCCCGAGCCGCCGCCCGGCCTGCCGGGCAGCCCGCTGGCCCCCGCGCCCGCGCCGACCGGCTTTCGCTGGGGCTAGCGGTCCTCGACGCGCCGGCGCAGCGCCGCGCCCGCGCCGAGGAGCACGAACCCGCCCAGGGCGATCACGCCCGCCTGCAGGCCGGTGGCCGGGAGGCTGGAGCCCGTCGAGCCCGTCGAGCCCGATGTGCCCGACGGCGTGGCGGACGCCGGGTCCCCGGCCGTTTCGGAGCCGGAGTCATCGGCAGCGCGGACGACCACGGTCCCCTGCATGTTGGGGTGCGGGTCGCAGTGGTAGGCGAACGTCCCCGCCTCGTCGAACGTGTGCGCCCCGCTCTGCCCGCGGTTGAGCACGCCCGTGTCGAACGAGCCGTCGTCGGCCGTGGCGGTGTGGCCGGCGCTGTCGCGGTTGGTCCACGTGACGGTGTCGCCCACGTCGATGGTGATCGTGCGCGGCGCGAACGCGAAGTCCTCGATGGACACGCCGCCCGAGGCCGCGGCGCGGGCGACCGGCGCCTGCGCGTCGGCGACGTCGGTTTCGCGCTCGGCGGCGAGGCGCTTGCCCGGCCGCGAAGCGGCGGCGGCCGGGGGCGTGGGCTGCGGCGCCGAAGCGGCGGGCTCCGGGGCGGGAGCGGCGGCCTCCGGGGACTCGGCCGGGGCGGGCGCGGGACCCGGAGCCGGAGCGCTCGCGGGAGCCGGAGCGGCCTCGGGGACGGCGGCCGGCGGCGAAGCCGCGGGAGTCGTGGCCACGGGCGCCTCCTCCGCCGCCCACAGCAGCGCCGGCAGGGCGAGCACGACGAGCACGGCGTAAGCGGCGGCGAGGGCTTTCATGGCGGGTCGGACCGGGGGCTAGCCTAGCGAGCGGATACGCGCGAAGCGCATCGCGTTCGTCACCGCACCGCCGAGGATGATGATCGCCACGGCGTAGAACCACAGCAGGACGATCAGGACAAACACCAGCGTCGTCCCGAAGCGCGCGATCGTGTTGACGCTGGACAGGTAGGCCGGGAAGGCGTAGTCGACCAGGCCGATGGCCAGCGTGGCGGCCAGCGCGCCCGGCCACACGGCGCCCCACGGCACCGGCTCGTTGGGGACCGTCCAGTAGATGATCGCCAGCGTTACGAAGAGCAGGCTGAGCCCGGCGACGAGCGTGACGCCGAACACCACCCCGCGGACGTCGGCCAGGCCGAGGGGCAGCTGGCCGGCGCCCGAGACCAGGATGCTCTGGAGCGTCGGCACGGCGACCGTGGCCGCCATGAACAGCAGGACCACTAGGAGCATGGCCAGCGCGAAGCGCTTCTGCTGCAGCCAGCTGCGGCAGCGCATGTGGTAGATCCGGCAGAAGGCGGTGTCCAGCGCCCCCCAGAACGAGGCCCCGATCCAGACCGAGGCCACGAGCGCGACGATCCCGATCCGCCCGGTGCCCGCCTGGACGCGGTTGAGCGTGCTCTCCAGCGTGTTCTCGGCCGCGGTGGGGAAGATCCGGCGCAGGTCGTCCAGGACGCTGCGCTGGAGCTCCTCGCTCTCCAGCACCCGTCCGCCGACGAACAGCGCGATCAGGGCCAGGGGCAGGACGGCGAGCAGCATGTTGTAGGCGACCATGCCCGCGAGGCCGGTCACGTTGTCCTCGTAGGCCTTGCGGTAGAACCGCTTCAGCCACCCTCCGGCGCGCGACATGGCGGCACAGGTTGACAGCGGCGGGAGCGGTGCGTTAAGCAGGAACAGTGGAGAACGGCGATCAGCCGGCGGTGCCCCACCTCGACGTCACGGAGGAGCGCCCGGAGGAAGGGACCCGCGTGATCGCGCTGCGCGGCGAGCTCGACGTCGCCACGGTGGGCCGCCTGCGCGCGGCGCTGGCCCCGATCGTCGAGGACGAGACGGTCGTCCGGGTCGTGGTCGACCTGGTCGAGGTCACCTTCATCGACTCCACCGGGCTGATGACCCTGCTCAACGCGCTGCGCCGTCTCGTCCGCCGCAGCGGGCGCCTCGTGCTGGCGTGCAGCAACCCCACGGTCCTGCGGCTCTTCGAGGCCACGCGCACCGATGCGACGTTCGAGATCGTCGCCACGCGCGAGCAGGCGCTCACGCCGTAGCGCCTAGCGGTTGCGCAGGATCGGCACGATCAGCCGCACGTAGGGCCGCGGCGGCGTGGGGTCGTAGCGCCGGCGCGCGTCGAACTGCAGGCGCCAGCTCCCGGGCGCGGCGGGGAAGGGGAAGACGCGGCGCAGGGGCGTGGACACGGTTCCGCACGGCCCCCCGGTGCGGCCGAGGCGGACGGTCAGGCGCAGGCGCCGGTTGGGCGCGACGTAGTGGAGGTAGACGGTCCGCCCGCGGCCGAAGTCGAAGGCGTAGAAGCGCACGCGCAGCGTGGCCGGATCGCCCTGGGCGGGCCGGAAGGCGGCGCCGAAGATCGTCGAGCGAAAGCGCGTGGAGGCGCGGCGCACCCCGTCGGTCACCGTGAGCAGGAAGGTGCGCTCGCCCGGGCCGCCGCGCGCCGGGACCGGGGCGCGGAAGTCGCCCGACAGGTCGCCGAAGGCCGACACGCGCCCGGTCGCCACCTCGCGGCCGGCCACGTAGGCGGTGTAGCGCCGGCCGGGGCGGAACTCCGTCCCCACGAAGTCGACCAGCTCGCGCGACGAGTAGCAGGACTCGGGCGTGGAGACGATCGCCGCGGGGGCGGGCGCCGCGGCCAGCAGGGCGGCCGGGACGGCGACCGCGACGGCGCGGCGCGGCCTCACGGCGCCGCGAGCGCCCGGTCGATCTTGTCGCCGGCCGCGCGCAGGCGCTGGCGGTAGACGCCGCTGAGCTTGCCCTGGTAGGCGACGAACTCGCGCCGGAACGCCGCGCGATCGCCGCGGCGCGCGGCGCCGATCGTCGGCTCGGTCCCCGTCGCGATCTCGCGCAGCGTGGCCGAGAGGTCGCGCTGCCCCTCGCGGGCGGCGGGCGGCGGGCGCCCGGCGTCCAGGCGCGTGGCGGCCTGCTCGACGCTGCCCTTGAACGCCTCCAGGGCGCGCGCCACGTCGTCCAGCGACGAGGCCCCGCGCACCGAGGACACGAGGCTGCGCCCGGCCGTCCCGACCGTGGTGAGGATCGTCTGGACCTGGGCCTTGTAGGCGCGCGCCTCGGCCGGCGAGACCGTGGTCTGGGTGGCCGGCCGCGTCTCGTCGTTCCCGTCGTCCCCGCAGCCCGGGGCGGCCAGGGCGAGCGCGGCGACGGCCGTCGAGAGCGCGCGGCGCGGCATCCGCGGACTGTATCGGCCGCGTCAGCCCTCGTAGAGTCCGGCCCGTGCGGTTCGAGGAAGCCCAGGCCGAAGCCGACCGGCGCAACCGGGAGGACCCGGATCGGGAGCGGTTCGAGTTCTATCCCTTCGACGAGAGCGCGGGGATGGCGGCCGACGCCTGGGACGTCGCCGCCCGCCTGCGCCAGGGCCCGACCACGGCGCGCCCGGCCACGGCGGCCGGGGCCCGGCGCGCGGAGGCGATGCCCGAGGCGTCTCCCCCGGACCCCCCCGCCCCGGAAGCCGGTTTCCACGCCGAGCCGGTCTACGAGGAGCCCGAGCCGGTCTACGACGACGCGGTGTACGCCGAGCCCGCGGCCGAGCCCGACGAGGCCTACGACGACCGCCCGGGGTTCTTCGTGCGGCTGGTCGGGGCGATCGTGATCCTCGTCGGGCTGGCGTGGCTGGCCCTCGTCGTCACGCTGGCGCTGGTCCTCGAGCCCGACGACGCGACGAGCTTCGCGATCTACCTGGGAGCGGCCGCGCTGGGCGTCCTGGCCATGGCCCTCGGGGTGGTCATCAGGCGGTCCTGATCAGGGGCGGCCCTATCCTGCGAACGCATGGCGGTCACCCCTCGCTATCTGCAGCCCGCCTCGCGCAGCCGCCGGCCGTCGCGCCGGCGCGTGCCCGGCCGCCTCGCGCTGGCCGGGCTCGTGCTCGTCGTGGCGGGCGCGCTGTTCGTGGTCTGGGTGACCGGCCGCCACGCCGACCGCGAGGCCAAGCGGACGGTCGAGCGCTTCGCCCGGGCGTGGGATCGCTCGGACCACCAGGCGATGTACGACCTGCTCGACGCCGGCTCGCGCGAGCGCGTGTCGCGGCTGGCCTTCGTCCGCGCCTACCGGCGCGCCGCGGCCACGGCCACGGCCACCCGCGTGCGCACCGGCGCGCCGGAGAAGGACGGCGACGCCTGGCGCCTGCCGGTCCGCGTGACCACCCGCGTGTTCGGCCTGGTGCGCGGCGACGTCGTCGTCCCGGTCGACGGCGACCCCCCGCGGATCGCCTGGAGCGCCGGCATGACGTTCCCCGGCGTGCGCGACGGCCGTCCGCTGCGGCGGGTCACGCGCGCGCCGCGCCGGGCCGCGCTCCAGGCCCGCGACGGGCGCCTGCTCGCGCGCCCGGACGGCTCGCAGACCGAGCTGGGCGTCGCCACCGGCATCACGGGCGAGCTGGGCCGCGCCGGGTCGGAGGGCGCGCCCTCGCGGGCCGAGCTCGTGGCGGCGGGCTTCCCGCCGGGCGCGCGGGTCGGCGTGTCGGGGATCCAGCGCGCGCTCGACGCGCGCCTGCGCGGGCGCCCGGGCGGGACGCTGCTGGCCGGGCGCACCGTCCTCGCGCGCACCCAGCCCCGGCCGTCGCCGCCCGTGCGCTCGTCGATCGACCCCGCGATCTCGCGGGCCGCCCAGAACGCGCTCGCGGGCCGCTTCGGCAGCGTGGCGGCGATCCACCCGCTGACCGGCGAGGTGCTCGGCCTGGCCGGCATCGCCCTGGACGGCGCGCAGCCGCCCGGCTCGACGATGAAGATCGTCACCGTCAGCGCGGCCCTGGAGGACGGCAAGGTCAAGATGACCGACACGTTCCCGGTGCAGACCGGCGCCAACGCCGGCGGGCGCTACATCTCCAACGCCCACGGCGAGGCGTGCGGCGGCGACCTGACGGAGTCCTTCGCGAAGTCGTGCAACTCGGTGTTCGGTCCGATGGGGGCCGAGATCGGGGGCCGGCGCCTGGTCGAGATGTCCGAGCGCTTCGGGTTCAACCGGCCCAGCGGCGTGCCGGGCGCGACGCCGGGGGCGATCCCGCGCCAGCTGACCCCGGTGGAGACCGGGGCGTCGGCCATCGGGCAGGGCCGCGTGCTCACGACCTCGCTGAACATGGCGGTGGTCGCGGCGACGATCGCCAACCGCGGCCGGCGCCCGCTGCTCACGCTGCTGGCGGGCGGGCGCCCGCGCAGCGTGCCCGCGACCACGCCCCGCGTGGCCGCCCAGGTGACGGCGCTGATGGAGGCGGTGGTCAACGGCGCCGACGCCACGGGCAACGCGGCGAAGATCGACGGCGTCCGGGTGGCCGGCAAGACGGGCACGGCCGAGCTGGGCGGCGGGCAGCCCGACGACGCGTGGTTCGTCGCCTTCGCGCCGGCCCAGCGCCCGCGCGTGGCCGTGAGCGTCCTCGTCGTCCACGGAGGCGCGGGCGGCGAGACGGCGGCGCCGATCGCCAAGCAGGTCCTCGAGGCCGGGCTGTAGGGGACGCGCGCTAGCCGGGCAGGCCCTGCGCGGCGCGGGCCGCGGACAGCACGCCCACCGCGGTCGCCGGGTCGTCGCACACGGTCAGCAGGTCGAGGTCCTCGGGGCCGATCATCCCCTCGCCGAGCAGGCGCTCGCGGACCCAGTCCAGCAGCCCGGCCCAGTGGGCACGCTCCATCAGCACGACCGCGAAGTCGACCGTCTTCTCGGTCTGCATCAGTGTCAGCGCCTCGAACAGCTCGTCCAGCGTCCCGAACCCGCCCGGGAGCACCACGAACCCCACGGCGTAGCGCACGAACATCACCTTGCGCGCGAAGAAGTACTGGAAGTTCAGCGGCAGGTCGACCCAGCGGTTCGTCGCCTGCTCGAACGGCAGCTCGATGTTCAGGCCCACGGAGCGCGCTCCCACCTCGGACGCCCCGCGGTTGGCCGCCTCCATCAGGCCCGGGCCCCCGCCCGTGATCACGGCGAAGCCCGCACGGCCCAGCGCCTGGCCGACCGCGCGCGCCCGCTCGTAGCGCGGGTCCCCCTCGGGCACCCGCGCGGAGCCGAACACCGCCACCGCCGGGCCGATGCCCCGCAGGGCGGCGAAGCCCGCCTCGACCTCGCGGCCGATGCGCTCCAGGCGCGTCGCGTCGTCCAGGGACGCCGGGACGCGCGGGCTGTCGGCGCCCAGCAGCTCCTGGTCGGCGGTGGAGGGGCGCTCGGGGGACACGCCCCCAGGTTAGGAGGCGACGACGCCTCCCGGGTGCTCGCGCGCGAACTCCAGCAGCACCCGGAGCAGGCCGCGCTCGGCCTCGTCGGGATCGAGATAGCGATCGGCGGACAGCGAGCGTGCGAGCACGCTGCGGGGCCGGTCCGGGGCGGCGGCGACCGCCAGCACGCCGGCGTGCGGGGCGGCTCCGCGCAGACGGCCCACCAGCTTGGCGCCCTCCAGGCCGGGGCGCGAGGAGTCGACGACGATCACGTCGGGCTGGCGCGCCGCGGCCGCGCGCACGGCGGAGTCGTCGGCGGTGCAGGCTCCCACCACGGCGAGCTCGGACGAGGTGTCCACGTGCGCCTCGTGCAGGCGACGATGGGCCGGGTCGTCGATGCACAGGAGGATCCGCGTGGGGGGCATGCTCACCCGCTACAACGCGCGCACCCGGAAAAGGTTGGATGCTCGCGCCATCTGTGACTTGGACGGCACGACGGCCCGAATCCCGGGGGTAGAGTTGGCCGACGATGGGGCAGCCGCTCGAGCTCATCCTCGCCCGCAACCTCATGTCGAGCATCTCGACGCCGGCGGTCCTGGTCGACACCGACGGCATGCTGATCTTCTTCAACGACGCGGCCGCGGCGCTGCTGGGACAGCGGTTCGAGGAGCTGGGCAAGCTCGAGTGGCGCGACTGGAGCTCGCGCTTCGGCCCGTTCGACCGCGCGGGGTCGCCGATCGAGTTCGAGCAGCTGCCGCTGACCATCGCCCTGCGGGAGGGCCGGCCCGCCCACCACAACCTCACGATCAGCGCCGTGAGCGGCGACCGCTACGACGTGGAGGTGAGCGCGATGCCGCTGGTCAGCACCGACGGCGGCTTTCGCGGCGCGATCGCGTTCTTCTGGAGGGACGGCGGGTGAAGGTCAAGGTGTGGGGCGCGCGCGGGTCCGTGCCGTCTCCGGGGCCGGAGACCACCCGCTACGGCGGCAACACGTCGTGCGTGCAGGTGACGCTCGACGACGGGACGGTGATCGTCCTGGACGCCGGGACGGGCATTCGCAACCTGGGCCTCGCGCTGGCCGGCCAGGCGCCGCGCATCCACATCCTGCTCACCCACCTGCACCTCGACCACATCCAGGGGCTCAAGTTCTTCGCGCCCGCGTTCCGCCCGCGGACCGAGCTCGTCGTGTGGGGGCCGCGGTCCCCCGAGGCCTCGCTGCAGGACCGCATCGCCC
Source organism: Solirubrobacteraceae bacterium (assembly GCA_035536255.1). Lineage (GTDB taxonomy): Bacteria > Actinomycetota > Thermoleophilia > Solirubrobacterales > Solirubrobacteraceae > AC-38. Next base: position 511 of record DATLOP010000058.1, on the reverse strand, counting down.
GCTACATCTCGGCCCCGCTGTCGCCGGTCGAGATGCGCGAGCTCCCGTGCGACGTCTCGTTCCGGGAGGCACCGGTGAGCGAGTGGGAGATCGGCTCGGCGCGGATCCAGGCCGCGTCGGTCACGCACCGCGGGCCGACGCTGGGCTACCGCATCGCCGAGGGCGACGCGTCGCTGTGCTACATCCCCGACCACGAGCCCGGCCTGGGCGCCGACCTGGCCCAGCTGGCGCCGGAGTGGATCTCGGGCTACGAGCTGGCGTGCCGGGCCTCGCTGCTCGTCCACGACTGCCAGTACAGCGACGCCGAGTACCCCGACCACGTCGGCTGGGGGCACTCGCGGCTCGAGGACTCGCTGACCTTCGCGCGGCGGGTCGAGGCCGAGCGCGTCCTGCTCTTCCATCACGACCCCCTGCACACCGACGACTGGCTGGACTCGTTCGCCGGCTCGGCCACCGAGCGCTGGGCCCAGCTGGGCGGCGACCCGGCCCACCTGGAGCTGGCCGTCGAGCG
>DATLOP010000057.1:0-15436 GCA_035536255.1 Solirubrobacteraceae bacterium | reverse complement strand
ATCATCGACGCCTCGCCGCCGCTGCTCGACGTCGTCTACCGGGCGGCGCGCGAGCTGGTCCCGGTGCTGGAGCTGCTCAACCTCTACCGCCGCGACATCGTGGCCGCCTTCGCCAACGTGGCGGCGTCGACCAACGTGGGGACGCCGGGGCCCGACGGGTCGCTCCAGCGCTACCTGCGCGTGCTCGTGCCGCTCAACAGCGAGGGCCCGGTCGGCCAGTCCCAGCGGCTGGCCACCAACCGCCACAACCCCTACCTGGCCCCGGGCGCCCAGGAGAACTACCTGCGCGGCGGCCTGCGGGCGTTCGACTGCCGCAACCTGGGCAACCCCCAGACCGTCCCGGTCACCCCGCCGGGCACGGGCGCCCCGCCGTGCCTCGTCCAGCCGCCGTGGAGCTTCCGCGGCCAGACGCGCGCCTTCCCGCACGTCGAGCGCGACGGGCCCTAGGTGTCGCACGGTGTGCAAGGCATGTAGTCAAATGTAGTACTTACGCTATATTTGACGCGATGACTTCCCCCGCATTTCTATCCGTCTCCGACGCGGCCTCTGACCTCAGGCTCCACGAGTCACGGGTTCGGGCCCTGCTCCAGGCGGGGCGCCTTGAAGGGGTCAAGCTCGGCGGGCGCTGGCTCGTGGACGGTCGCAGCGTCTGGCGTCGCAAGCGTGCCGGGGCCAGCCGCGGGCGTCACCTTCGCCCTCGGAACGCATGGGGCCTGCTGGCGCTCGCCTCCGGCGAGCAAGCGCCGTGGTTGTCTCCGGGGGAGCGTTACCGGATGCGCTGTCTACTGGACAACAACGCGCTTCACGCGCTGCGCCCTCGTCTTGACGAGCGGGCGACGGTGCATCGCTTTCAGGCACATGCGGGCGTATTGCGACGGCTCGGGATGCATGGGCGTCTCGTACTGACGGGCGCGAGCGCGGCCTCGGCGCGCGGGTTGGAGCTTGTCGCCGGTCGGGAGCTCGACGCCTACGCACCCTATGGCGAGGTGGATGACCTCATTCGTCGGTTCGCGCTTTCGCCCGCCGACGACGAGTCGAATGTCGTCCTGCGCGAGATGCCAGCAGAGCTCTGGCCATTCGAGGAGCGCCATGCGCCCGTGGCCGCCGTCGCGGTGGACCTTGGCGAGTACGGCGATGCGCGCAGCGCGGATGTAGCCGAGCGTGCGTTGGCCAAACTGAGCTCTGCGCGCGCGTGGCGAGTGGAGCGCTGACTCGCTGCACTCACCCCGTACCGTCTGGGGCATGGCTCGTACGAGAAGCCGGCGCCCACCGGTGGTCAAGCTGGATCCTGTCAACGAGCAGGCGCGAGCGCTGTGGCGGGGGGTCCTCGATCTCGCGACCGAGCTCCCGCCCCGCGACTGGACGCTCGTTGGTGGCCTCATGGTGCAGCTGCATACCTACCGCTATGGACAGATCACAGTCCGCCCAACAGAGGACGTCGACGTCCTCGGGGACAGCCGTGTGAGACCCGAGAGCGTCACCGAGCTCATCGCCCGAAAGCTTGTGGAGCTGGGCTTCGAGGCCGCGCCACCGACCGGCCTCCACAAGCCGGGCCTCGTGTATCGCTTCTGTCATGGGGACCAGGTCGTCGACGTCCTCGGCCCGGATGGCCTCCGGCACACTGCGAAGACCTTGGGTAACAGCGAGACCATCGAGGTCAAGGGAGGGACGCAGGCGTTGAAGCGAACCGAGACTGTCATCGTCGAACTCGACGGGCGGTCCGCCAGGCTCCGCTGCCCGAACCTGCTCGGAGCTGTCCTGCTCAAGGCCCGCGCGGTCAAGGCACGGGACAAGGACGAAGATCGCTCCGACCTCGCGCTTCTGCTCAGCTGCGTGGAAGACCCGATCGCGATGCGCGACGAGTTGGCCGGCGAAGAGCCTCAGTGGCTGCGCGCGGCAGCAAAGCGGCTCGACTTCGACGGTCCCGACCTGCGCAGTACGCTCCCGATGCGTCAGCTCACCCGAGCCCGCCAAGCCTACGAACTGCTCAGCGCACGGCAGCCCTAGACCGAGAACGTCGTCAGGCGGTGCAGCTCGGCCACGCGGTCGCGGACCTCGTCGCCGGTCAGGCGCGCCACGCGCTCGGTGCCGAACTCCGACACGTTGAACGAGGCCAGGGCGGTTCCGTGCGCCATGGCGCGGCGCAGGACGTCGGCGTCGAGCTCGCCCGGGTTGGCCGCCAGGTAGCCGACGAAGCCGCCGGCGAACGAGTCGCCGGCGCCGGTCGGGTCGACCACGTCCTCCAGCGGGTAGGCGGGCAGCGCGAAGAACTCGTCGCCGGCTGCGCCGTGGAACAGGGCCGCCCCGTACTCGCCCTGCTTGGCCACCACCAGCTTGGGCCCCCACGACATGACCTCGCGCGCCGCGCGCACCAGGTTGGGCTGCTCGGTGAGCTGGCGCAGCTCGGCGTCGTTGAGCAGCAACCCGTCGACGCCCGCGATGGTGTCGACGAGCGAGTCGCGCGCCGTCTCGATCCACAGGTTCATCGAGTCCATGGCCACGAAGCGGGCCCGCTCGCACTGCGCGCGGACCTCGCGCTGGAGGTCGGGCTGGATGTTGGCCAGGAACAGGACGTCGCAGTCGCGCGAGGCCGGCGAGAGCTTGGGGGCGAAGTCGCCGAACACGTTGAGCTGCGTGTCGTCGGTGTGGGCGGTGTTGAGGTCGAAGTCGTAGTGGCCGCGCCAGAAGAACGTCCGCCCGCCGGCCACGCGCTCGATGTCCTCGGTGTTCACCCCTCGCCCGTGCAGAACGGCCAGCTCGTCCTCGCCGAAGTCGTCGCCCACCGGGCCGACCACGCGCACGTCGGCGAAGAAGGACGCGGCCAGCGAGAAGTGCACGGCCGAGCCGCCGAGCATGCGCTCTCGCTCCCCGAACGGCGTCCGGACCGCGTCGAACGCGATCGATCCCACAACGGTGACGGTCATCGCGGCGGGGGAGGATAGGGTGCGCCCGGCATGCGCGCGATCCAGATCCGCGAGTTCGGCGGGCCGGAGGTGCTCGAGCTGACCGACCTGCCGCGGCCCGAGCCGGGCGAGGGCGAGGTGCTGGTCCGCGTGTCGCGGGTGGGGATGAACTACGCCGACACCCACCAGCGCAACAACGATTACCTGGCCAAGTACGAGCTGCCGCTGGTCCCCGGCGGCGAGGTGGCGGGCGTGCGCGAGGACACCGGCGCGCGCGTCGTGGCCCTGTGCGGCCTGGGCGGCTACGCCGAGTACGCGACGGCGCCGGAGTCGCTGACGTTCCCGATCCCCGACGGCGTCGACGACGGCACGGCGCTGGCGCTTGTCATCCAGGGCCTGACCGCGTGGCACCTGTACCGCACGTGCGCGCGGGTGGCCGAGGGCGAGTCGGTGGTCGTCCACGCGGGCGCCGGCGGCGTGGGCTCGCTGGCCGTCCAGCTCGGCCGCCCGATGGGCGCGGGTCGCGTCATCGCCTCGGCCTCCACCGAGGAGAAGCGCGAGCTGGCGCGCGAGCTGGGCGCCGACGCGGCGATCGACGCCGACCCCGAGGGCATGAAGGAGCGCATCGAGGAGGCCAACGGCGGCGCCAAGGTCGACGCCGTGTTCGAGATGGCGGGCGGCGAGACGTTCGAGCAGTCGCTGGCCGCCCTGGCGCCGTTCGGCCGGATCGTGACCTACGGCATCGCCTCGCGCCAGCCCAACACCGTCCAGACCGGCGCGCTGATGCGCAAGTCGCGGTCGGTGATCGGCTTCTGGCTCATGCATTGCCTGGGGCGCCCGGACATGGTCGACGCGGCGCTGGCCGACCTGTTCGCGCGCGTCGCGCGCGGCGATCTGCGCGCCCACGTGGGCGCGACGTACCCCCTGTCGGAGGCCGCCCGCGCGCAGGTCGACATCGCGGAACGCCGCACCACCGGCAAGGTCCTGCTGGACCCCGCGGGCTGAGTCGGGCGCGGCCCGTCCAGGCCGGCCGAACGTTTCTTCAGGAACGCTTGTTGCTGCCGATAGAGGAGGCGTGTCTCGTTTCCTTCCGGCATTCCTCGCGCTGCTCGCGACCCTCGTCCTCGCCGCTCCGGCGTCCGCCTTCCCCGGCGCCACCGTGCGCGGCACCGAGGCGTCGGCCACCTACGCCGGCGTCCACCTGCTCGTCCGCGTGGTCTGCCCGCCGCGGACCCAGGCCACGACGCGTCCCGGCGACTTCTCCTTCTGCCGGGGCACCGGCCGCTTCTACGTGGGCTCGCGCCTGGTCGCCACCGGCCCGTTCTCCGTGCGCACCTTCGACTCGCACATCGAGCGCATGAACGTGCTGGCGGGCGCGCGCTCCCTGTTCCGCCCCGGGCGCCGGCCGCGCGTCACGTGGGTGATCGCGAGCCACGACGGCCAGGGCCAGACGGCCACGAACCGCGGCCTGTTCAGCGTCTTCAACCCGTTCAAGCGATGAGGCGACTGCTCGCCATCGCCGCCCTGGCCCTGGGCGCCGGGGGCCTGCTCCCCGCCAGCGCCGTCGCCGGCGCGGCCACGGACCTGCTCCCCGACATCCCCGGCACCTGGGCGGTCGAGGCCCGCTGGGGCAACCTGGGCAAGGGCCTGGGCGAGTTCGGGTCCGGCGTGCTGGGCGACGGCGCGATGCGCCAGTACGACGATCCCGCCGGGGTCGCCGTGGCGCCCGACGGCACGCTCGTGGTCGTCGACCCGAGCAACAACCGCTTCCAGCGCTTCTCGCGCGACGGCCAGTTCCTGGGCACCTACGGGTCGCGCCGCCAGGACAAGGGCTTCCGCGCCATCCGCCTGACCCGCTTCTTCTTCCAGCCCGAGGGCGTCGACGTGGACTCCGCGGGCAACGTCTACGTCGTCGACTCCGGCAACGACCGCGTGATGAAGCATCGCCCGCGCGGCGGCTTCCGGGCGCGCCTGGGCTACCACGGGTCCTATCCCGGCCAGCTCGTGCAGCCCTGGGACATCGCCGTGGGGCGCAGCGAGGCCTACGTGATCGACCAGGGCAACTACGAGATCGACCGGTTCTCCAAGACGGGGCGCTTCCTGGGGTCGTTCGGCCGCTTCGGCCGGGGCCGCGGCGAGTTCGTGACTCCGTACGGCATCGAGGTCGACGCGGCCGGCGAGCGCGTGTACGTCTCCGATCACATCAAGCACGAGATCATGGTCTTCAGCCCGCGCGGCACGCTGCTGTCCACCTTCGGCGGGCCCGGCATCGGGCCCGGCCAGTTCCTCAAGCCGGCCGGCGTGGCCATCGGCCCCGACGGCACGGTCTTCGTGGCCGACCGCTGCAACCGCCGGATCCAGCGCTTCACCCCCGAGGGGCGCCACCTGGAGTCCTTCGGGACCCTGGCGCTCGAGACGCCGACGTTCCTCGACGTCGACGACAGCGGCGACGTGTTCGTGGCCGACCACCACCGCATGCTGCGCTTCGGCAAGGGCCGCCCGCTGGCCGCCGCCGCGCGCAAGGCGACGCACGACGGCGTCGACATCCAGTGCCGTCGCGTCGTCGAGATGGTCCTGGGCGGCGAGTTGCCGCCCCGCAGGTCCGACTAAGCTGGACGGCCGACATGCCTTCGTTCGCCGACCTCGGGCTCTCCGAGACGCTGCTCGAGGCCCTGCGCGACGTGGGGTACGAGTCGCCCAGCCCGATCCAGGTGCAGGGCATCCCGCCGCTGCTCGAGGGCCGCGACGTGATCGGCCAGGCGCAGACCGGCAGCGGCAAGACGGCGGCATTCGGGCTGCCGATGCTCGAGTACGTGGATCCCTCCGAGAGGGAGGTCCAGGCGCTGGTGTTGACGCCGACGCGCGAGCTGTGCATCCAGGTCACGCAGGCCATCCGCACGTACGGGGCGCGCAAGGGCGTCGACGTGGTCGCGGTGTTCGGCGGCGCGCCGATCCGCACCCAGCAGTCCCAGCTGCGGGCCGGAGGGCACATCGTCGTCGGGACGGTCGGGCGTGTGAAGGACCTGATCTCGCGCCACTCGCTGGTGCTGCACTCCACCCGCTTCGTGGTGCTCGACGAGGCCGACGAGATGCTCGACCTGGGGTTCCTGGAGGACGTCGAGATGATCCTGTCGCTGACCCCGGGCTCGCGCCAGACCGCGCTTTTCAGCGCGACGATGCCGGCCGAGATCCGCCGACTGGCCGAGAAGTACCTGCTGGACCCGGTGACCGTGAAGGTCAAGTCGCCGCGCCTGACGGTGGACACCGTGGAGCAGTTCAAGCTCGAGACGAGCGGGCGCGGCAAGGACGAGGCCCTGGAGCGGGTGATCGACTCCGAGAAGCCGACCCAGGCCATCGTCTTCGTGCGCACGAAGATCCGCTGCGAGCAGCTGTTCAAGCGCCTGCGCGACCGCGGCGTGGACGCCAAGGCGCTGCACGGCGACATGTCGCAGGGCTCGCGCGACGGCGTGATGATCGGCTTCAAGAGCGGCCGGGTGCCGATCCTGGTCGCCACCGACGTGGCGGCGCGCGGCCTGGACATCGCCGGCGTCACCCACATCGTGAACTTCGACGTCCCGACGTCCCCCGACGTCTACGTCCACCGGATCGGGCGCACCGGACGCGTGGGGCGGTCGGGACGCGCGATCACGTTCTACGAGCCGCGCCAGAAGCGCGACATCGAGGCGATCGAGCGCCACGCCGACATCGAGATGGCCGAGTGGAAGCCGGGCGCGCACGTCGACCCGGCGCCGGTGGAGGAGCGCCCGCGCCGCCACGAGAAGCCCCACGTCGCGCGCAACGGCTCCGAGCCCCACGCCAAGCTGATCGTCAACGCGGGCCGCGCCGCCGGGCTGGAGCCCGCCGACCTGATCGCCGCGGTGACCGCGGGCGCCGGCCTGGACGGCGAGGCCGTCCGCAACGTCCGCCTCCTGGACCGCTTCTCGTTCCTGGAGGTCCCGGAGGGCGAGGCCGACCGCGTGATCGACCGCGTCGGCGGCCGCGAGGTCCGCGGGACGACGCTGCGGCTGGAGCGCGCGAAGTCGTAACGAAGCGGGGCCCGCGCGTTGAAAGACGCGGGTGAGGATGGGTACGTGCCGTCGCAAAGTGTCCCCACAGGAAACTTTCCGACGGCACGTGAGCTTTCGCTTGCCAGGACGGCTTCGGTTCAGCACGGCGTGGTGAGTGCGGCTCAGCTCGGGGCGCTGGGGTTTTCGCGGAGTTGTGTGTTGAAGCGGGTGCGGGCTGGGCGATTGCATCGGGTTCATAGGGGTGTGTATGCGGTGGGGCATTCGGCGCTGGGGCAGGATGGTCGGTGGATGGCCGCGGTTCTCTGGGGTGGGGAGGGGGCGGTCCTTGGCCACCTCAATGCCGCCGTTCTCTGGCGCATGTGGCGTGGGGCGGCCGGGGTGATCGACGTGATCGTGCCGCGGCGGCGGAGGAGCCGCCCGAGCCTGCGCGCGCACGAGTGCCGACGCCTCGACCCCCTCGACGTCACCCGCGTCCGCAACATCCCCGTCACCACCGTCGCCCGCACCCTCGTCGACCTCGGCGCCGTCCTCGACGCCCACCGCTTGGCGAACGTGATCCACGAGGCGGCGTTCCATGACCTCTTCGACGCCGCGGCGACGCAGGCGGCCATGGACCGGGCGCGCGGGCACCACGGCCTGAGCGCCCTCGCCGAGGCGATCGCCGCCCACGAGAGCGGCAGCGCCGGGACCCGCAGCGCGCTCGAGGACCGGTTCCTGGCGCTGGTGCGAACAAACGGCCTACCCGAGCCGCGCGTGAACACCCGCGTCAAAGGCGTCGAGGTGGACTTCCACTTCCCTGACCGGCGCCTTTGCGTGGAGATCGACGGGCCGGGTCACGGGAGACCGCGGACGCAGGAGCAGGACAGGACACGGGACGAGAAGCTGCGGGCAGCGGCCCAGACGGTCCTGCGCTTCACCGCCCGGGACCTCGACGACAGCGGGCGGGTCGTCGCGCAGCTCGACGGGTAGGGTGGCCGCATGTCCACCGCCACCATGCACACCAACGCGGGCGCGATCGAGCTGGAGCTGTTCGACGACGACGCCCCCAAGACCGTCGAGAACTTCCGCAAGCTCGCCGCCGACGGCTTCTACGACGGCGTGATCTTCCACCGCGTGATCCCCGACTTCATGATCCAGGGCGGCGACCCGCAGGGCACCGGAACCGGCGGTCCCGGCTACACGTTCGAGGACGAGTTCAACCAGCACAAGATCGTCCGCGGGGCGCTCGCCATGGCCAACGCCGGGCCGAACACCAACGGCTCGCAGTTCTTCATCGTCACCACCGACGCCGCGCCGTGGCTGGACGGCAAGCACACGGTGTTCGGCCAGGTGACCGGCGGGATGGACGCCGTCGACGCGATCGAGCGCACCCCCACCGGCGCGGGCGACCGCCCGGTCGAGGATCAGCGCATCGAGCGCATCGAGCTCGGCGACTGAGCCGTGGCGCGCGCCGCGTAGCCGTCCATGCCCAGCTCGCGGTAGGTCGTGGCGGCCTGTTCCAGCAGCTGCCCGGCCCGCGCGACGTCGTCGGGCCCGCCGCGCCGCAGCAGCATCCGCGCGTGGTCCTCGTGGACGTGGGCCAGCCACGGTCGCGCCCGCATCGCGCGCTCGGTCTCGGCCGCGGCGTCGAAGTGGCGCTCGGCGTCGTCGAAGTGTTCGAGCACGGTCGCGAGCACGCCCAGGCTCCGCGCGACCGAGCCGAACGAGACTTCGACGGGCGCCTGCGCGTAGAGACGCTCATACGGCAGCAGCACGGCGTAGAGCATCTGCGCTGCCTCCCGGTCCCCCAGGAAGGCGCACGGGTCGGCCAGCAGGCTCATGCTGAACAGCCATTCCGCGTCCAGGTGGTGGCGCCGGGGATCGCGCGACAGCACCTCGTCGAAGGCGGCGCGGGCTTCGCGCTCGCGACCCAGCTCGCCGTACAGGTGGACGAGCGCGCAGCGAAAGCGCAGGAGCGCCGGGTACTCGTGGACGGATCGCCGGAGCGTGTCCTCGACCTCGGCCAGCCGGCCCTGCTCACGGCGGAGCACGAAGTGCGCGAGCCTCTCTGTGACCAGCGAGTTCCAGCTCAGGGCACTGCGCCCGAGGGCCGCCGTCTCGGCGATCAGCGCCTCGGCAACCTCGAAGCGGCCCTCCATCAGGGCGAGCATGGCGCGACCGGTTCCGACGTGCCAGCGCTGTGGCGTCTGTCGCAGCTCGTCGGCCAGCGCGGCGAGCGCGTCCAGCTCGACGTCCACCCCGGCGCGGTCGGCGACCATCCAGAAGCCGTGCAGCCGGTGGTCGTGGCCGGCGAAAACCCGCTCCTTGTCGCCCGTCTGCTCGGCCAGCGCGATCAGCCGCCCGCCGACCGCGATGCTCTCGCCGGTTTGCTCGGGCCCCTCGACGGCCACCCAGTGCCCCTCGATCGCCGCGGCCAGGGCCAGCGGGTCGCCGAGCCCTTCCGCGATCTCCAGCGCCTCCTCGGCCAGGAGCACTCGCCGGTCCCGCAGGGGCTCGTCGCGCAGCGCCGCCGCGAGGCGGGCGAGCAGCCGGGCCCGCGCCGCCCGGTCTTCGTCGCCGAGGGCTTGCAGGGCGCGCTCGAGCATGGGGACCAGGGCGGCGTCGGTGCTGGCGCGCGCCCACGCGAACCTCCCGCCGTATTGGAGGGCGGCCCGGGCGAGCTGGTCGGACCGCCCGGCGCGCTCGGCGAGCGTGGCGGCGCGTCTCAGGGTCGTCTTGGCCTCCTCGTCGCGGCCGGCGCGGCTGAGGACCTCGCCCAGCGAGAGCAGCAGCTCCCGAGTCCGGTCGTCGTCCGATCCCGTCGTCTCGACCAGGCGCAGCGCGCTGGAGTAGTGGCGCGCCGCCTCCTCGTAGCCGTGCTGTCCGGCGGCCTGGTCCCCGGCGCCCTGCGCGTAGTGCGCCGCCTTCTGCGCGACGGACGGTCCACCGGCGAGGTAGTGACGCGCCAGCTCGGCAAGGTGCGGCTCGGGGTTCCCGGCGTACAACGCCTCGAGCGCCTCTCCGATCGCGCGGTGCAGGCTCAGCCGCCGCGAGGCGGGCAGCTCCTCGTACAGGGTGTCCCGGACCAGGATGTGCGAGAACCGCAGGCGTCCGCTCGTGCCCGGAGCTCCGTCGAGCAGCCGCGCGGCGACGGCCTCGTCGAGCGCGCGGAGCAGGCCTTCCTCGTCCAGCCCGCTCACTCGCCCCACGACGTCCGGATCGAAATCGCGGCCGATCGCCGACGCCAGCTCGAGGACCTCGCGGCACCGGTCGGACTCGCGCTGGAGACGTTGGCGAATCGTCTCCCTCACCCCGTCCGGGATGGGGAGCCGGGTGGAAGTCCCCTCGGCGGAGTCCTCGGTGGCGAGGAGCCGCCCGATCTCGGTGGCGAACAGGGGGTTCCCGTGGGTACCCGCCTGTACCCGTGCCGCCAGCTCGCCGGCCGGCGTCTCACGCATGGCCAGGGCGAGGAGCTGCGCGGTCTCGGGCGCGCTCAGTCCCTTGAGGGCGATCCGCTGGACGGCCGAGGCCCGGGAGAGCTCGGCCAGCGCCTCCTCGAGGTCCGGCCCGACCTCGGTGTCGCGGTAGCAGCCGGCGATCAGGATCGGCGAGCCGGTGAGCTGGGTGGCCACGAACCGCAGGAGCAGCAGCGACGGGGCGTCGGCCGCGTGGAGGTCGTCGAGGACGACGACCAGCGGGCGGGACGCCGCGACGCCGCGCAGAAAGGAGGTGACCGCCTCCAGCAGGCGGAAGCGCGCCCCCTCGCCATCGTGGCTCGGCGCGGCCGGTATGTCGGGCACGAGCTCTCGTAGCTCGGGGAGGATGGTCGCGAGGTCGGCGCCGCTTCCTCCGAGCCGCTGGTGCAGCGTCGCGCGGTCGGCGTCGTGCAGGCATTCGCGCAGCGCCTGCACCCAGGGCCAGAAGGCGGGGGCGCCGCCCGCCTCCCAGCAGCGGCCGACGAGGACCCGCGCGCCGCGGTCCCGAGCGCGCTCGGCCAGCTCCTCGGCCAGACGGCTCTTGCCGATCCCGGGCTCGCCCGCGAGCAGGAAGAGGCGCCCCCGGCCGGCGAGGGCGTCGTCGAGCCCCTCCGTCAGGGCGGCGAGCTCCCGCTCGCGGCCCACCAGGTCCCCGCGGGCCGGCCCGACCGCCGCGGGGGCGGCGTCGAGCGACGGGTCCTGCTCGAGGATCGCCTGGTGCAGGTCGCGCAGCTCGCGCCCGGGCTCGATGCCGAGGTCCTCCACCAGCGTCTCGCGCGCCTGGCGGTACACGTCGAGCGCCTCGGCCTGGCGGCCGGAGCGGTAGAGACAGAGCATCAGCTGGCCGCTCAGGCGCTCGCGCCGGGGATGCTCGCGGGCCAGGGCCTCCAGCTCCCCGGTCAGCTCGGCGTGGAGTCCGCGCGCCAGGTCCTGCTCCACGCGCTCCTCGACGCAGCGCAGGCGCAGGTCCTCCAGGCGCGCGGCGTCCGCCTCCGCGAAGCGCTCGCCGGCCACGTCGGCCAGGGCCGGTCCTCGCCACAGCGACAGCGCCGCCTCCGGCCGGCCCTCGGCCTGGAGCTGCTCGAAGCGCTCGCGGTCGAGCTCGCCCGCCTCGACGCGCAGCCGGTAGCCGGGTGCCCGCGTCTCGATGCGATCGGCGCCCAGGGCCTTGCGCAGTTGGGAGACGTGGACCTGCAGCGCCTTGTGGGCCGTCTCGGGGGGCGCCTCGTCCCAGAGAGCGTCGACCAGGCGATCGCGCGGCACGACGCGGTTGGCCTCGAGCAGGAGCAGCGTCAGGAGGACCCGCTGCTTGTGGCCAGCCAAGTCGACGGGCTGCCCGTCCGAGACCACCTCGAGCGGACCGAGGATGCGGAAATCCATGGTCGGTCTGCGGCGACCGTACCCGCTTTACCGCGCCGTTGCCATGCCTTTGCCGCGGCGCCGGACAGTGCCTCTCGCAAGGGCTATCGGCAAATCGACCAGGAGGTACTCATGTCCCAGCTCGCCACCGCCCAGCAGTCCATCACCACCCTCGGCTCGTCGGTTCGGCGCCGCGTCGCGCTCGTCGCGCTCGTGGCGCTGTGCGCCGTCGCGGTCGTCCTGATCGTCACGCTGCCCGGGAACGAAACCGACGGCGCCCAGAGCGCCGCGCCGGCCGTCCAGTCGCAGTCGGTCGCGCCGGGCGCGCGCTTCGACGGCGGTCCGGACGAGGGCACGCGCGGATCGGGCTCCGTCGCGCCCGGTACGCGGTTCGACGGCGGTCCCGACGAGGGCTCGCGCGGATCGGTCCGCTGACACCAAGCCTGGTCGCGGCCATCGGGGCCGCGATTGCCGGGACAGCCCACGGAAGCCCCGCCTCCAGCGGGGCTTCTGGGCGTCTAGGCACGAGGTCCGAGAGCTCAAGGGCGGGGGCCAGGTGCCGATCACATCAGCATGCGCGCGAGCTTGGCGGTCACGGCTGCTCTCCTCGCCGCGGCCTTCGCCGGGGCCGCGGCGGACGCGGCACCGCGCAGCACGGCGGTCGGCGTCGCCCAGCGGGAGTTCCGCATCAGCCTCTACCGGACGACGGTGCCGCCCGGGACCGTCCGCTTCAACGTCACGAACTTCGGCGAGGACGCCCACGACCTCGCGGTGATCGCGCCCGGCGGCCGGCGGCTCGCGATCTCCCCGGAGATCCGCGCCGGCCGCCGCCACACGCTCGCCGTCCGCCTGGCCAGGCCGGGCGCCTACCGCCTGCTCTGCACCAAGCTCGACCACCCCGCCCGCGGGATGCGCGCCACCCTGCGGGTGAAGCGATGACGACCGCGGTCGCCGAAGCCGCCGCCGCCGGCGGGGCCGGCACCGCGACCGGCCATACCCTCGATGCGTCGTTGGCCGGCGGTGAGACCGTCGCCGGAGGCGGGGCCGAGACGGCCGCCAAGCCGGCCGGCAAGACGGCCGCACGCCGGCCCGTCCGCCGCCGCCGCCCCCCGCGGCGCAAGCCGGTGCGCCGCCGCGCCGCGCCGTCCGGTCCCTGGACCGAGGCGCACGTCAACCGCCTGTTCTGGCGCGCCGGGTTCGGGGCGCGGCCCGACGAGGCCGCGTTCTGGGTCAAGCAGGGGCGGTCGGCGACGCTGCGCTACGTCCTCGACGGCGGCCCGCAGGGCTCCGCGCTGGTCGGCCCGGCGCCGAGCGTCGAGGGCCGGCCTCTGGACCCGGTCAACGAGTGGGCCCACGACGGGCTGTGGTGGCTGGACCGGATGGTCCGCTCTCAGCGCCCGCTCCAGGAGAAGATGACCCTGTTCTGGCACGACCACTTCGCCACCAACGACCAGGACACGCCGCTGATGCTGGCGCAGAACCGCACGTTCCGCCGCCACGCGCTCGGCTCGTTCCCCAAGCTCCTGCGCGCGGTCACGCTGGACCCCGCGATGCAGCTCTTCCTTTCCCTGCCCGACTCCGACAAGGAGCATCCCAACGAGAACTTCGCCCGCGAGCTCATGGAGCTGTTCACGCTGGGCAAGGGCTACAGCGAGGGCGACATCCGCCAGGCCGCCCGCGCGCTCACCGGCTTTCGCGCGCGCTGGAACGACAACGGCTTCGGCGGCATCTACTACGACCGCGAGCGCCACGACGCCGGGGTCAAGCGCATCTTCGGCCAGCGCGGGCGCTTCGCCTGGACCGACGTCCTCGAACTGGCCGTCGCCCATCCCAACCACGCGCCGTTCCTGGCCACCAAGCTGTGGGAGTTCTTCGTCGCCTCCCCGCCCTCGCGCGCCACCGTGCGCAACCTGGCCGGGATCTACCGCCGCTCCGGCCACCGGCTCAAGCCGGTCCTGGCCGCGATCCTCGACCACCCGGCGCTGTACCGCAACCTCGACGCGCCGGACATGGTCAAGTCCCCGATCGTCTTCGTGGCCGGCACGCTGCGGACCAACGGCCTCGGCGTCACCTACCAGTCGCTGACCTGGATGCTGGACAACATGGGCCAGCGTCCGTTCGACCCGCCGTCGGTCGCCGGCTGGGAGTGGGGACCGGCCTGGATGTCGTCCAACTCGATGCGCGTGCGCTTCGACTGGGGCAACCGCCTGATCGACGACGACGCGCTGGGCCCCAAGCCCGGCACGATCACCCAGCCCCCGGCCAGCCCGGCCGAGGCGCTGGAGCAGGCGCTGGCCGCCGTCGGGCGCCCCTGGATCTCCGGCGTCACCCGCAGTCACCTGCTCGAGATGGCCGCCCGCTTCTTCGACGACCTGACCCCCCGAACCCGTCCGCAGCGCCGGATCGAGCGCGCCGAGATGCTCCAGCGCTCGCTCCGGCTGATCCTGCTCGCCGGGCCCGACGCCCAACTGCACTGATGCCCCGAAACGCCCACCGCGCCTGCGACGACTTCCGCCAGACCTCCGCCGCCCACCGCGACCGCTGGCTGAAGCCGTCGCTGACCCGCCGCCAGGTGCTCATGCGCGGCGTGGGCGCCGGCCTGTCCGTGTACGCCGCCCAGGCCATGCCGTTCGCGCGCATCCTCGAGGCCGCCACCGCGCAGGCCCAGGCCGCGCCGAACGCGCCGGTGCTGGTGTCGGTGTTCCTGCCCGGCGGGGTCGACCTGATGAGCGCGCTGCCGCCGCTGGCCCAGTACGGCCGCTACGCCGACCTGCGCGGCGGCGTGAAGATCGAGGTCCCGCCGCCGCTGGGCGCCACCGGCCTGGGGATCCACCCCTCGCTGACCCAGGGAGCCAACGGCGGCGTCAAGGGCCTGTTCGAGGCGGGCAAGGTCGGCTTCCTGCCCGGGATCGACTACGCCAACCCCGACCTCTCCCACTTCCACTCCCGCCACTTCTGGGAGACCGGCCTCATCACCCAGGCCGACGCGCCCGGCTGGATGGGCCGCTGGTTGGACCGCCACGGGTCGGCCGACAACCCGCTCCAGGGGCTGTCGGTCTCGCACGGCCTCTCGCCGGTCATGCGCTCGGGACGGGCGCCGGTCGCCGCCGTGTCCAGTCCCAACGACGCCCGGATGTGGATGCGCGACGTGTGGGGGCCCGCCTACGACCGCGCGATCGACACGTGGGGGCGGATCGCCTCGGCCCGTCCCGGCGCGCCCGGCCCCGCGGCGGCCTACGAGGGTGCGCGCCTGGCCAAGGAAGTGGGCGACCGCCTGGCGCCCTACCGCCGCGAGAACGGCCGCGACCCGCTCGCGCCCGCCGTGTCCTACCCCGACGACAACGACTTCGCGCAGCGGCTGTCGCGCCTGGCCGCCCTGATCGCGCAGCCGCTCGGCATCCGCGTCGCCGCCGTCGAGGCCAGCGGGGACTTCGACACGCACGACAACCAGCCCGAGGACCTGGCCACCGGCCTGGCCGAGGTCTCGGCCGGGCTGGCCGCCTTCCAGGCCGACCTGGAGGCGCGCGGAGTCGCCGACCGCGTCCTCACGCTCGTGTGGTCGGAGTTCGGGCGCCGCCCGCAGGCCAACGAGTCCAACGGGACCGACCACGGGGCCGGTGGCATCGCCTGGGTCCAGGGCACGCGCGCCAGGGGCGGCGTGCACACCGACTACCCCAGCCTCACGCGCTTC
>DATLOP010000056.1:0-3550 GCA_035536255.1 Solirubrobacteraceae bacterium | reverse complement strand
GGACTCCCGGTGGCGGCCTACGGCGGGCGCGAGGACGTGATGCGTCTGATCGCGCCCTCGGGGCCCGTCTACCAGGCGGGCACGCTGTCGGGGAACCCGCTGGCCGTGGCCGCCGGGCTGGCCACGCTGCGGATGCTCGACGAGCTGGCCTACGCCCGCCTGGCCGCGCGCACCAACGAGCTGGCCGACGGCCTGCGCGAGGCCGCGGGGGCGCGCCCGGTCCAGGTCGCGGCGGTCCCCGGCCTGCTGACCGTGTTCTTCCGCGCCGAGCCGGTCCGCGACTACGCGGACGCCGCGGCCTGCGACCTCGACGCCCACGCCGCGTGGTGCCGGGCCCTGCTGGCCCGCGGCGTGTACCCGCCGCCCTCCCAGTTCGAGGCCTGGTTCCCCTCGACCGCCCACACGTCCGAGCACGTCGCGCGCACGCTGGAGGCGGCCGCGGCGGCGTTCGCGGAGATCGCGTGAGCGTCCTGGCGCAGCTCGCCGACGGGTTGCGGGCCGAGGGCGGCCTGCTGGCCGGCGCGGTAGTGGACAGCGACGCCCCCACCCCCCACGGCGACTCCGTCGCGCCCGAGCACGCGCTGCTCTTCGAGGCCATCCGCGAGGGCTACCTCCTGCACTACGGCGCCGGCCGGGTCGTCCGGACCGAGGATCGCGACCTCGCCCTGCTGGCCGGCGACCGCCTGTACGCGCTCGGTCTGGCCCGCCTGGCCGAGCTGGGCGACCTGCACGGCGTCGCGGTCCTCGCGGACCTCATCTCGGACTGCGCCCGGGCCCACGCCGAGGGCGACCCCGGGCGGGCGGAGCGGGCGTGGGCCGGCGGGGCGAGACGCCTGGCTGGATAGGATTCCGGCTCCATGGCCGACCGCCGCCAGACGAAGTCTCCCTACACCAGCGACCGCAAGATCCCCGGCGCCTTCGAGGGCGAGACGGTCACCCGGCGCCGGCTCATGGTCGGCAGCGTCCACGCCTTCGGCGGCATCGCCGCGGCGGCGATCGGGCTCCCCGCCCTGGGCTTCGCGCTCGGCCCGGTGTTCGAGCGCCAGCGGGCGCGCTGGGAGGACGTGGGCACGCCCGGCGACTTCGTGGACTACACCTACCGGCCCAAGGTGATCACGGTCGAGACTGGCGTGGGCGAGGCGGGGAAGACCACCGTCTACGTGCGCAAGCACAACCCCGACGTCGACGGCCCGGTCAAGGACTCCTACGACAACTTCGTGGCGATCTCCACCAAGTGCATGCACCTGGGCTGCCCGGTCCGTTACATCGACGCCTCGCAGCGCTTCGTGTGCCCGTGCCACGGCGGCGTGTACGAGTTCACCGGCAAGGTGGCGGGCGGCCCGCCCGTGCGCCCGCTGGACCGCTTCTACACCCGCGTCAAGAACGGGCGCCTGGAGATCGGCCCCCGCTACAGCGTCAACTCCGAGCTGCGCCGCTGCTCGCCGCGCGACCCGGGCCAGCCGCTGGACGGCATCGGCCAGTACATGTACCCGCGCCGCTTCTCGACCCCGGAGCTCGACTCGTGAAGCTGCGCCTTCCCAACCCCATCCCCGACCAGCTGCGCCCGCGCCCGCAGCGCCCCGGCGAGGGCAACGGCCGCAAGTCGCCCAAGGACATCGCGATCGAGTCCGGCCGCGACGCCGGCATCAGCGTCGTGGACTGGGTCGACGAGCGGACCTCGCTCTCGGGCGCCGCGCGCTGGACGATGTTCCGCAAGGTCCCCAAGGGGACGAACTGGTTCTACACGCTGGGCTCGGCGACGATGTTCGCCTTCCTCTCCCAGGCCGTGACCGGGGTCTTTCTGGCCATGTACTACAACCCCGACCCGAACCGGGCCTACGAGTCGACCCGGCACATCACCAACGAGGTCTTCCTCGGCGAGTTCGTGCGCGGGATGCACAAGTGGGGCTCGACGGTGATGATGGTGCTGATCTTCCTGCACATGGGCCGCACCTTCTTCTTCGGCGCCTACAAGTACCCGCGGGAGATCAACTGGGTGATCGGCGTCGTCCTGCTCGTGCTGACGATGGTCATGTCGCTCACCGGCTACCTGCTGCCCTTCGACCAGCGCGCGTTCTGGGCCACGATCGGGGCCGACAACATCAACGGCACCGGGCCCCTCGTCGGCCCCTACCTGGCCGACTTCCTGCGGGCCGGGCCGGAGTTCGGTGCGACCACGCTGTCGCGGTTCTACGCCATCCACATGCTGCTCGTGCCCGGCGCGATCGCCGCGCTGATGGGGCTGCACCTGTACCTGGTGGCCAAGCTCGGCACCACGGCGCCGCCGTGGATCAAGGCCGAGGAGCCCGAGACGCTGCGCACGGAGAAGGTGTGACCCCGTGAACCAGCGCGAGAAGGAGGAGTACCTCCGCGAGTACTCGCTCCTGAAGGCCCAGGGCAAGCCGTTCTTCCCCTACGCCGTGGCCAAGGACTCGTTCATGGCGTTCGTCGTCCTGGTGGTCATCATCGCCATGTCGATCGTGCTCGGCGCCGAGCTGGGCCCCAAGGCCGACCCGACGACGACCACCTACACGCCGCGGCCCGAGTGGTACTTCTTCTTCCTCTTCGAGCTGCTGCGGATCATCAAGCCGGCCGAGCTCACGCAGGCGGCGACGATCGGGATCCCCACCCTGTGCCTGATCCTGCTCATCCTGCTGCCGTTCTACGACCGCGGCCCCGAACGCCGGCCCGAGCGCCGGCCGATCGCCACCACCGCGGGCATCGTCACGATCGTCGCCATGGCGTACCTGACCTATCTGGGCGCCTCGGCCGGCTCGCCGACCGAGATCGAGATGAAGGCGCCGTCGGACCTGAAGGGCCAGCAGCTGGCCCAGTTCGAACAGGGCAAGCTCGTCTCCGCGCAGTCGGGCTGCCTGGCCTGCCACAAGATCGGCCACAACGGCAACGACGGGCCGGGGCCCGAGCTCACCGGGGTGGGCAGCCGGCTGCCCAAGGAGGCCATCGCTCGCACGCTGGAGAACCCGACGGCGCCCATGCCCTCGTACGCCCAGCTGCGTCGCGACAAGCCCGAGCAGTTCTCCGCGATGGTCGACTTCCTCGCCGAGCTGCGCTAGGAGGCCGGGCGTGAGCGCGGGCCCCGGCGTCCTGGAGGAGCGCCAGGTGCGCGCGATGTTCGACCGCATCGCGGGCGTCTACGACCGCCTCAACCGGGTCATGACGGTGGGCCTGGACCGCGACTGGCGCCGGCGCGCGGCCGACCTGGCGGCGGTGGGCCCGGGCGATCGCGTGCTCGACGTGGCCACGGGCACCGGCGACCTGGCGCTGGAGCTGGCCGGTCGCGTGGGGCCGGCCGGGGAGGTGGTGGGCTGCGACTTCTCCGAGGAGATGCTCGAGCACGCCCGGCGCAAGGACACGGCGGGACGCGTGCGCTTCGAATGGGCCAACGCGCTGTCGCTGCCCTACGAGACGGCGAGCTTCCACGCGGCCACCGTGGGCTTCGGCGCGCGCAACTTCGCCGACCTGGGGCGCGGCGTGGCCGAGATGGCGCGGGTCGTGCGGCCCGGCGGGCGTGTGGTGATCCTCGAGATCA
>DATLOP010000055.1:0-3575 GCA_035536255.1 Solirubrobacteraceae bacterium | reverse complement strand
TGACGGTGCCGTCCTTGACGACCCGGTAGGGCGTCTCGACGAAGCCGAACTCCGACACGGTCGCGAAGGACGACAGCGAGCCGATGAGGCCGATGTTCGGGCCCTCCGGCGTCTCGATCGGGCACATGCGCCCGTAGTGGGTCGGGTGGACGTCGCGCACCTCGATGGGCGCGCGCTCGCGCGTGAGGCCGCCCGCACCGAGGGCGGACAGCCGGCGCCGGTGGCGCAGGCCGGCCAGCGAGTTCGTCTGGTCCATGAACTGCGACAGCTGGCTGGAGCCGAAGAACTCCTTCAGCGCCGCCACCACGGGCCGGATGTTCACGATCGTCTGCGGGGTGATCGTGTCCGCGTCCTCGGTGGTCAGGCGCTCGCGCACGACGCGCTCCATGCGGTACAGGCCGACGCGGAACGCCTCCTGGATGAGCTCGCCGACCGTCCGCAGGCGGCGGTTGCCGAAGTCCTCGTACTCGTCCAGGCGGTCCTCGATGGGCTCGCGCGGCATGAGGAGGGCCTCGGCCGCAAAGTCCTTGATCTCCTCCTCGGGGTCCTCGGGCATGCCGATCGCCTTGGGGAGCGAGATCAGCTCGCGGATCAGCTCGATGATGTCGTCCTTGGTCAGGACGCGCGTGTCGAGGTCGACGTCGAGGCCCAGGCGCTTGTTGAGCTTGTAGCGGCCGACCCTCGTCAGGTCGTAGCGCTTGGGGTCGAAGAACAGCTGATTCAACAGTGCGCGCGCGTTGTCCACGCTGGGCGGCTCGCCCGGGCGCTGCTTCTTGAACAGCTCGATCAGCGCGCCCTCCTCGGACTTGGTGCCCTCGGCGTCGGCGGCGATCGTGGTGCGGACGTACAGGGAGTCGTCGAGGAGCTTGAGGATCTCCTCGTCGGACTCGTACCCCATGGCCCGCAGCAGGACGGTGACCGGGAGCTTGCGCTTGCGGTCGATGCGGACGAAGACCTTGCCCTTCTTGTCGATCTCCAGCTCCAGCCAGCTCCCGCGCGCGGGCATGAGGTTGGCGATGAAGACCTGCTTCTCGGAGTCCTTGGGCTCCATCACGTAGGCGCCCGGCGACCGCACCAGCTGCGTGACGACCACGCGCTCGGTGCCGTTGATGATGAACGTCCCCCAGTCGGTCATCCACGGGAAGTCGCCCATGAAGACCTGCTGCTCGCGGATCTCGCCCGTCTCGCGGTTGATGAAGGCGACCGTGACCGTCAGCGGACGGGCGAACGTGAGGTCCTTCTCACGGCACTCCTCGATGTTGGCGACGGGATCGTCGAACTTGAACTCGCCGAAGGACACGGCCAGGTTGCCGGTGTAGTCCTCGATGGGCGAGATGTCGTCGATGGTCTCGCGCAGACCGCCGGTCTGGGGGTCCGTCAGGCTCTCGAACGACGTCCGCTGGATGTCGATGAGATGGGGAACTTCGAGAACACGGTCCAGGCGCGCGAAGGAACGGCGCACCCGGGGAGCGTCAACGGCAGCCACGTGGGCAACTCCTCAGGATCGGTCGGGCAAGGGGGAGGGACGAGGGCACGAAAGTGCGGCCAGCCAAGATAGCACAGCAGGCTGACGCCCCCTGATGGGCGACCGGCTCTCACGGACCCCGCCCGGACGAGCCCGCGTATGTGGCGCGGTTCGCCGTGGTTGGGCGGCTGCGGCTATAGGCCGATCGCGGCGCAGTGTAGCGGCGAAACCGGCCGCTGGCTAGGAGCGGACGGCGCCGCCCGGGACCCGGCGCCCGACCAGGATGCCGCCCCGGGTGAAGGGCACGTCGAGCGCCGAGGCGTTGCCGGTCCAGTCCCAGGCGTACACGGTGAGCACGTAGCGCCCGGGCGCCACGCGGGGCAGCCGCGGGGCCAGGCCGCCGGCCAGCCAGTAGCGCCAGGTCGGAGTGCAGCGGGGGTGGTAGGCGAAGCACAGAAAGCCGCCGCCGCGGGCCCCCGGCGCGTACACGCGGTGGCGCAGCGAGAACGGGAGGACCCGCGTGCCGCGGTAGGCCCAGCGCAGGGGGCCGATGCGCCGGCCGCGGCGGGTGCGCAGCCGCCAGGCCAGGGCCGCGGGAGCCAGGACCGGAGTCGGGTAGGTCGTCCGGACGACGTGGGACTGAGGGTCGTAGGCCTCGACGGTGATCCGGCGGTCGCGGCGGATCAGCGGGATGCCGACGACCGGCCGCGCCGTGTCGCGCCACGGCCCCACGACGCGCCCGCCGGGCCGCAGCGGGTTGAGCTCGGTGCGGCCGAGCTGGTCCGTGACGTGGACGTGGCCGCCCGGGGCCAGGACCGTCCCCACTACGGTGGAGTACGCCGAGACGTACTGCCCGGTCTGGACCCAGGGGCGGACGTGGAAGTAGACGAAGCGCCCGACCTGGACGTTCGTGTCGAACCCCTGGCGCGTCACGGTGGCCGTGCCGGACTGCATGGCGTAGACGGCCTGCCCGTTGCGGGCCTGGACGTCGATCCCGCTGTGCATCGAGCCGGTGCGCAGCTCGTTGATCCCGGCCCGGAGCGGGTGCTGGCGGTGGAAGGGGCGCAGCGGCCAGCCGCTGCGGGCGGCGGGCCGGCAGCCGGTGGAGCACGAGCCGCCGTCGGCGAACCAGCGCGGCAGCCCGTCGCGCCGGGTGGGGCGCCGCAGGCCGCGGGGCGGCGTGAAGGGGACGACGTTCGCGGGATGCCCGCCGACGGGGACCCGGGAGCGGCTCGCGCTCGCCCGCGGGCCGTCGGGGCCCGTCTCGACGTTGGGCGAGACGGCCGCCACGAGGGCTGTGACCAGAGTCACGCGCACGCGGCGTCAATTCGGCGTAATCCGGGCACGGCGATGGGTAGTCTGACGCGAACGCGGTTGTGGACGGTCGTCCGCGCGACGCAGTTGTGAAGGAGCAGCGCGCGCCGGTGACCGGTCGAAGGAAGGCCGCGGTTGGAGAAAACCCCAACGTGCACTTCCATCGCGGCCCCCAGGGGGCGCCGGCGGCGTGCCACGACGCGCGCTGCGGGTCGCCCCGCCTGTCCCTGTAGAGGTGGGACGGGCCGCTATCCGGCCGAGGGCTCGCTCATGGGCCGCATCGCGACGTCCATGATGCGCAGCCCTCGCGGCCGGGTCAGGGCGAACAGGACGACGTCGGCCACCTCCTGGGCCGACGTCATCGTCTGCAGCTCGGGCATGTCGGGCGTGCGCCCGGCGCCCATCGCGAAGTCGGTGGCCACCCCGCCGGGGCAGATCGCCGTGCAGCGGACGCCCTGGTCGCGCAGCTCGTGGTCGAGCGCGCGCGTGAAGCCGACCTGTCCGAACTTCGACGCGCAGTAGGCCGCCTCCCCGGGCAGGCCGCGCAGGCCGGCCACCGACGCGACGGTCACGAGGTCGCCGCCGCCGCCCGCGACGAGGTGCGGGATCGCGGCGCGGGCGACGTTCATCGTGCCGGTCAGGTTGACCGCGACGATCTCGTCGGCGGTGTCGGGATCCAGGGTGGCGAACTCCCCGTACGCGCCGACTCCCGCGTTGGCCACCAGGACGTCGAGCCCGCCGTGCTCGGTCACCGTGGCCTCGACGACCGCCTCGACCTGGGAGCGATCGCTCACGT
>DATLOP010000054.1:0-3237 GCA_035536255.1 Solirubrobacteraceae bacterium | reverse complement strand
CCGCGCACGAGGGGCCGCCCGCCGGACGGGTCGAGCCGCAGCGCGGCGCCGGCTGCCGTGGCCGCCGGCTCCCAGGCCGCCGCGGCGTCGCGCACGAGCGCCGCCACGTCGACGGTCTCCGACCGGTCCCGCGTCCGGGCGCCCGCCCGCGCCGCGTGCAGGTCCTCCAGCGCGAGCCCGGCACGGCGCAGCTCGAGGTCGATCGCGGCCACCCGCGGCTTCGCCCGCGCGCCGGGCTGGCCGAGGAGGTGGAGCCCCAGCCGCGCCGCCTGCAGCGGTCCCCGGACCTCGTGGCACGCCCGCACCACGAGCTCCGCCCGGCGCGCCGACTCGCGCCGCACGGCGGCCGCCGCCGCCACGCCCACGGCCGCGGCCAGCCAGCCGGTGAAAGCGACGACGGTCACGACGCCGCCGCCACGAGCGGCTCCTCGTCCATGACGAGCCCGTCGACCAGCCGGTAGCCGACCCCCCACACGTTGAGGACGAAGCGGTCGCCGTCGCGGGCGAGCTTGTGGCGCAGGCGGCAGGCGTGACTGTCCAGCGTCCGCGTGGACCCGGTCGACCGAAAGCCCCACACCGTGCGCAGCAGCTCCTCCTTGGTGAACACCCGCGTGGGGTCGGAGGCCAGGGCGCGCAGCAGGGCGAACTCCTTCTGCGAAAGCTCGATGCGCCGGCCGCGCAGCAGCACCTCGCGCGAGGGCGGGTCGACCTCCAGCTCCCCCACCCGCAGCCGTCCCATCCGCGGCCGGCGTGCGGTGCGACGCAGCAGGGCGGCGATGCGCAGCCGCAGCTCGCCGTAGCCGAACGGCTTGACGACGTAGTCGTCCGCCCCACGCTCGAAGCCGCGCAGGCGGTCCAGCTCGCCGTCGCGGCCCGACAGCACGAGCAACGGCACCTCCGGGTTCAGCCGCGACGCCACCCCGTCGGCCGCCCGCACGCGCTCGATCAGCGCCAGCCCGTCGGCGTCGGGCAGGCCCAGGTCGACGATCGCCAGGTCCGGGTACTTGCGCTCGAGCAGCCGCAGCCCGTCGCGCGCGCTCTCGGCCACCAGCACCTCGTAGCCGTCCGCGGTCAGGTTGTCGGCCAGGAACCGCCGCGTCGCGGCGTCGTCCTCCACCACCAGGATCGTCGAGCGCTCGTCGGTCACGCCGTCCCTATCCGCCCGGCCCCGCCAACTCGCCCCCCCCCGCTCCTGGGGGGCGAATTCGCCGGCCCGCGGACCTCACGGACACATGGGCCTGCGCGGCGTCGCGTTGTCCATCTCGCCCAGAGACCTCCGGAGCCTGACCAAGCATCTGGCGACAGCGGCCGGGCTTGCCAGCGTCTTCGGATCGTGGTTCTCTATCGCCATGTGGCTCGGGCTCAAGGCAGGCTGAGGTGCGCCGCGCGTTCGTGAACCTGTGGGGCGCCGTGCCCCTGCGCGAGTTGACCGTCCTGTGGCTGCTCGTGCTGGCCGCGTCGGCCATCCTGGCCGCGACGGACGCGTCAGCCGCGCCGGTCGCGCTGGTCTTCGGCGCGCTGGGTGGGATGCTTGCCAACGCGTTCCGAGTTCCGCGCCGGCCCGGGGACCCGCGCCCGCACGACGACCGTTAGCTCCCGTCCCAACCGGCGCCGCGCGGGCGCGTTCCAGCCAGTGAGATGTCCCGCTGCCAGGCCCAGCTGGAACGCGCGCTGATCACCATGGCGGCGGCGCGGCACCGGCGGGTCGTGAACGGGTTGGACCAGCGGATCCTGCGCGAGATCGAAACGCGCCGGCGCGGGCTCAGCGCTGCTGGCGCGAGGGGCGCACGAGCACCTCGTTGATCGCCACGTGCGGCGGCTGGCCGACGACGTAGAGGATCGCCCGGGCGATGTCGTCCGCGGACAGCGGGGTCCCGACCTGCTCCTTCATCTTCTCGGCCGCCTCGAGCACCACGGGGTTCTTGTTGTGGTCGAGCAGCTCGGTCTCGACCATCCCCGGCTCGATCAGGCTCGTGCGCACGCCGACGTGCAGCGCCTCCTGGCGCAGCCCCTCGCTGAAGCCGTTGACGCCCCACTTGGTCATGTTGTAGACGGCGGAGCCCAGCGAGGCCTGGCGGCCCGCGACCGACGAGACGTTGACGATGTCGCCGCCCCCGCTGTCGCGCATGAGCGGCAGGGCGGCGTGGGTGCAGTAGAGCAACCCGAGCAGGTTGACCTCGATCATCTGGCGCCACTCGCCCACGTCGGCGCCCTGCACCGGCCCGAGCAGCATCACCCCGGCGTTGTTGACGAGGATGTCCAGGCCCCCGAGCTCGGAGTGCGTGCGCTCGACGAACGCCCGGGCCTGGTCCTCCTGCGTGACGTCGGTGGCCACGGCCAGCGCGCCGCCGGAGATCCGTCCCGCCAGGTCCTCCAGACGGTCCTCGCGGCGCCCGGCCAGCGACACGCTCGCCCCCGCGCCGGCCAGCGCCAGCGCCGTCGCCTCGCCGATCCCCGAGGTCGCTCCGGTGATCGCCGCCACCTTGCCCGAGAGGTCGAAATCCATGCTCGGGCGACCCTACTGCAACTTCATATTCACCCCGCGCGCCGCGGCAGGGTTCGCGCATATGATCGCGACGCGTTGCCTGGGAGGGCGGCCACACCGAAATGGACACTGCGCGTCGCGGCAACTACGACTCCGGACAGGACTTCGTGCTCGAGTACGGGGAGCTTCGCTTCACGTTCAACGAGCGCGACTTCGGCGAGCGCTGCGAGCAGGCGGCGCTCAAGCTCGGCTTCGTCGACGGGCGCCTGAGCCACCCCGAGATGGAGGACCTCGTCAACCTCGTCGTCAACGGCGAGGTCCACGACCCCGCCTCCGCCCTGGGCGAGCACGTCAACGACTGCTGGCCCGACCTGGTCGGCCCGGCCGAGCGCTCGCTCGTCCACTGGCTGCGCCGCCTCGTGTTCCGCAGCGCCTGGCTGGACCAGCGCGTCAAGGAGGGCGAGCTCGACGTGGCCTACGACCACCGCACGGTGAGCTTCTCCTACATCCAGCCCGATCGCGACGGCGAGCCGATCGAGCTGGCGCCCGAGCCCTCCTGGGACCGGGTCGCCTACGTGCCGCGCTAGCTGAGCCCCGTCAGGGTCGCAGCCGCGCGAACACGTCCAGCGCCACGCGCTGGTTGGCCGGGTTCTCGTGGAACCCGCCGTGCGAGGCCCGCGGATCGACGGTGAAGCGCT
The DNA here is from genome assembly GCA_035536255.1 of Solirubrobacteraceae bacterium. Classification (GTDB taxonomy): domain Bacteria; phylum Actinomycetota; class Thermoleophilia; order Solirubrobacterales; family Solirubrobacteraceae; genus AC-38. The sequence continues at coordinate 54 of DATLOP010000054.1, read as the reverse complement.
CGATCGTCCCGCCGCGGCGCACGATCTGCGCCCGCGTGCGGCGCATGATCGGGC
>DATLOP010000053.1:0-4032 GCA_035536255.1 Solirubrobacteraceae bacterium | reverse complement strand
AGCCGGCGCAGAAGCGCGCGGTGCTGGAGTGGAACGCGCCGCAGGCCGGGCCCGTGCCGCCGACGCCGGGGGCGCGGACGTCGAGCGCGCGCTCGCCCTCGGCCAGCCCGAGCAGATCGCGCAGCGCGCGGATCTCCTTGTCGGTCGCGATCAGCGCGTCGAGCTTCGCGCGCACCAGGTGCTCGCGCTGCTCCCCGAAGCGGTAGAGGTCGAAGACGAAGCCGCCGAGGTCGCGCAGCTGGAGCTCGCGCAGCTGACGCAGGTAGCGCAGGCGGCGGCGGGCGCGGCCGCGCGTCCGGGCGCTGGGGTGGCGTGGCTGGCGGCTCATCTCCTCGGACGCCGCATCCCCCGGCGCCGCCGCGAGTATACGAATCGGTTCCGGCGGTGACTTGTCACGTTCCGCGCGTCACCTCTGACCGCTGGCCGCCGACCCTCCTCCCACGACGACCGCAACGGGAGGAGACGACATGGGATACCGGGCGATGGGCAGGCTGCACGCGGCGCTGCTGGGCACGAGCGGACCGCGCGAGCGGGGACAGGGGACCGTGGAGTACGTCGCGCTGATCCTGCTCGTGGCCGTGGTCCTGGCCGGAGTGGTGGCGGCCACGCGCAAGAGCAGCATCGGGGACGGCGGCATCGCCCGCACGATCGTGGCGAAGCTCAAGGACGCCCTGGACAGCGTGAAGTGAGGCCCGCGGCCGGGCGGAGGGTCGGGCGGGCGGGCCGGGAAGGAGCGGTCTGAGAACATCGCGGCCATGGCGCCGCCGACAGATGGCCCCGGCCCCGCGACCGACCGGTCCGGCCCCACGGCCGACCGGTCCGGCCCCGCGACCGACCGGTCCGGCCCCACGGCCGACCCCGCCGGGCTCCCGTCCGACGCGCCGGCGCGGCCGATCGGCGTGTTCGACTCCGGCGTGGGCGGGCTGACCGTCCTGCACGAGCTGCTGGTCCAGCTCCCGCACGAGGACTTCGTCTACCTCGCCGACACCGCACGCTTTCCCTACGGACCGCGATCAGCCGACGAGCTGCAGCGCTTCTCGCTGGAGATCGCCGAGGAGCTGCTGGCCCACCGGGTCAAGCTGCTCGTGGTCGCCTGCAACTCGGCGTCGGCGGCCGCGCTGCCGGCGCTGCAGCAGCGCATGATGCAGACGACGCTGGGCGTGGACGTGATCGGCGTGGTCGCGCCCGCCGCGGTCCACGCCGTGGCGGCCAGCCGCAACGGCCGGGTCGGCCTGCTGGCCACCGACGTGACCGTGCGCAGCGGCGCCTACGCCCAGGCGATCGCGGCCATCGATCCCCACGTCCAGCTGACCTCGGTCCCGTGCCACGACCTGGCCGAGACGATCCAGCGCGGCTTCCCGATGACCGACGAGCTGGTCGAGACCGTCCGCGGCTACTGCGCGCCCCTGCGCGAGGCGGGCGTGGACACCGTGGTGCTCGGCTCCACGCACTACCCCCTCGTCCGTCCGATGATCCAGCGCATGCTCGGACGCGGCGTCGAGCTGATCACCTCGGGCGTCCCGCTCAGCCGCCAGGTCGACCACGTGCTGGGCTCGCGCGGCCTGGCCAGCCCGGGCGAGGGCGAGGGCGACTACCGCTTCCTGTGCACGGGCGACGTCGACAAGTTCCAGGAGCTCGGCACCCGCTTCCTGCAGATGCCGCTGCGCGAGGTGCGCCACGTCGACCTCGCGGCGCGGGCGGGGGTGACCGGCTGATGGCGCGCGAGCGCTCGTACGGCCGCGCCGCCGACCAGCTGCGCCCGACCACCGTTGAGCCCGGCTTCGTGCGCTCGGCCACGGGCTCCGCGCTCTTCGCGCAGGGCGAGACGCGCGTGATCTGCACCGCCTCGATCTCCAAGGGCGTCCCCAAGTGGCTGACCGGCAAGGGCCGCGGGTGGCTCACCGCCGAGTACGGGATGCTCCCCGCCTCCACCGGCGAGCGCCGCCAGCGCGACGTCGCCAAGGGCCGCCCGGACGGGCGCACCGTGGAGATCCAGCGCCTGATCGGCCGGTCGCTGCGCGGCGTCGTCGACTTCGAAGCGCTGGGCGAGCGCACCGTCCACATCGACTGCGACGTCCTGGAGGCCGACGGCGGCACGCGCTGCGCGTCGATCACCGGCGGCTACATCGCGCTCGCGCTCGGGTGCCGGCGGCTGGTGGACGAGGGAGCGCTGGAGCGTGTCCCGCTGACCGGCAGCGTCGCCGCCATCTCCTGCGGCGTGGTGGACGGCGAGCCGCTGCTCGACCTCGACTACCCGGAGGACTCCGCCGCCGAGGTCGACGCGAACGTGGTCATGACCGGCGATGGCGGCCTGGTCGAGGTCCAGGCCACCGCCGAGCGCACGCCGCTGTCCCGCGCGCACCTCGACGACCTCCTGGCCCTCGCCGCGAGCGGGATCGAGGCGCTGCGCGCGGTCCAGGAGGCGACGCTGCGCGACGGCCCGGCCCGGTGAGGCTCGTGCTGGCCACCCGCAACCCGCACAAGGTGCGCGAGTTCGCGCGCCTGCTGCCCGGCCACGAGGTCGCGCCGCTCCCCGGCGACGTCGAGCTGCCGCCCGAGACCGCGGACACCTTCGCCGGCAACGCCGTGCCCAAGGCCCGCGCCGCCGCGCGCGCCCTCGGGGTTCCCGCCATCGCCGACGACTCGGGCATCGAGGCCGCCGCCCTGGGCGGCGCGCCCGGCGTGCGCTCGGCGCGCTTCGCCGGCGAGGGCGCGACCGACGAGCGCAACCTCGACCGGCTGCGCGCCGAGGCGCCGGCCGGCAGCGGCCTGGCCTACGTGTGCGCGCTGGCCCACGTGGACGGCGACGCCGAGCACGTCTTCGAGGGACGCTGCACCGGGACGATGGCCCCCGAGCCTCGCGGGGAGGGCGGCTTCGGCTACGACCCGATCTTCCTGCCCGACGACCGCGACCCCGCCGAGTCGCCCCGCACGATGGCCGAGCTGACCGACGCCGAGAAGGACGCGATCAGCCACCGGGGCCGGGCCGCCCAGGCGCTGCTGGCATGGCTCGACCGCGGCTGAGCGCTCCCGGCCCGGTGGTCCCCGACCACCCGACCGTCCCCGGGCGCACCCCGGCGGCGCTGCTGTCGATCGCGTCCAACACGATCCTGATCCTGCTCAAGGTCGTCGCCGGCTCGATCACGGGCTCGGTGGCGATCCTCACCGAGGCGATGCACTCGGCCATCGACCTCGTGGCCTCGATCGTCGCCTACTTCTCCGTGCGCAAGGCCGAGGAGCCGGCCGACGAGAGCCACCGCTACGGCCACGAGAAGGTCGAGAACCTGGCCGCGGCGATCGAGGGGATGCTGATCCTCGTCGGCTCGGGCGTGATCGCGTTCGAGGCGATCCGCCGCCTGGTGGACCGCGCGCCGGTGGAGAAGCTGGGCTTCGGGATCGCCGTGATCGCGTTCTCGATGGTGGCCAACCTGGCCGTCTCGACGTTCATCGCCCGGCGCGCGCGCGAGACCGACTCGCCCGCCCTGGAGGGCGACGCCGCCCACCTGCGCACCGACGCGCTGACGTCGGGCGGCGTGCTGATCGCCTTGATCCTCGTGGAGACGACGGGGGCGACCTGGCTGGACCCGGCGATCGCGCTCGTCGTGGCGGCGGCGATCGTGACGGCGGGGGTGCGCATCCTCACCCGCTCCACGCGCGTGCTGGTCGACGAGTCGCTCCCGGGGGACGAGATGGACGCGATCTCCGAGGTGGTCCGCGCCTTCGGGCCGCGCGGGGTGGCCGGCTACCACCAGCTGCGAACCCGGCGCGCCGGCGCGCGGCGCTACGTCGACCTGCACGTCCAGTTCCGCTCGGGCACCACGCTGGAGGACGCGCACGCCACCGCCCACGCGCTGCAGGACGCGATCCGCGGGCGCCTGCGCGGCGCCGACGTCCTGATCCACCTCGAGCCCGAGGACCGCGTGCGGCCGGGGACCGAGATCCCGCCCGTCAGCGAAGGTTGATCGCGGCGGCCACGGCCACGCAGCCGGCCGTGGCGGCGTAGCCGTAGTAGCCGGTCAGCAGCAGCACGAC
>DATLOP010000052.1:0-8481 GCA_035536255.1 Solirubrobacteraceae bacterium | reverse complement strand
GGCGGGCCTCGGCGAGCGTCGCCTCGTCGAGCTGGTCCGCCAGGTCGGGGTCGGCGTCGAGGAGGTATACGGCGCTCGCCGGCATCGATGGTCAGTAACCCACGCGGACCGGCGGAGGAGCGCCGCCGCGCGATGTCGGCTTCCTGACGTGGCGGCTGCCGCGGCGGGTCGGGGCGGGTATACAGGGGGCATGCCACCGAGCCGCTGGTTCGGCCTGTTCCTGATCACGCGGGCCACGGGGGCGCTGGTCGTGCCTCCGCTGCTGCTCGTCGACCACCTCGACGGCAACGAGTTCGTCCTCGCCGGCGTCGCGCTGGGCTACTCGGCGGCGTCGGCGGGCGTGCTGGCACGCTGGCCGGCCCTCCAGCAGTCGCGGAGCCTCTGGGTCGCCGACTGCGCCGTCCTGCTGAGCCTCGTGCTGGCCTACGGCGAGTGGCGCAGCCCCTTCTACCTCCTCGCGCTGAGCTCGCTGGTGCTCCCGGCCACCGGCCTGTCGCTGCGCGGAGCCGTGGCGTTCGGCGGCGGCTTCGTGGCGGCGTACCTGGGCGTCGCGCTGCTCGTCGGCGTCGACTGGGCCTCCATCTCCACGACGGCCCGGATGCAGAGCTTCGGCGCCCTGCTGCTCGTGCCGCTGGTCGTGACCGTCGCGTTGGCCTTCGCGTCGGACCTGCTGCGCCGGCTGGAGCGCGAGCGCCAGGTGGCGGAGCGGCTGGCGCTGGAGGCCGAGCGCCAGCGCATCGCCTGGGAGCTGCACGACTCGGCCAAGCAGCGCATCCACGCCGCGCACCTGCTGCTCAGCGCCGTCGCGGACGCCGGCCCCGCCTCGCGCTCGCTCGAGCTGGCCGTGGAGGAGCTGCGGGCGGCCATCGAGGACATGGACACGAGCCTGCGCGACCTGCGCGAGCCCCTGTTCGACGGCGGGTCGCTGGGCGCGGCCCTGCGCCAGTGGGCCGAGCGCCTCCAGGCCGGTTCCGACGTGCGCATCGAGGTCGTCGGCGACGCGCCCACGCTGCCCGCCTTCACCGCCGCCCAGGCCTACCGGATCGGCCGCGAGGCGCTCACCAACGCGGTGCGCCACGCCAGCGCCTCGCACGCCGAGGTGGTGCTCGACGTCTCGGGCGAGCGGCTGAGCCTGCTGGTCAGCGACGACGGCGAGGGGCTGCCCGCCGAGGTCCGCGCGGGCGCCAACGGGCTGGCCTCGATGCAGCACCGCGCCGAGGCCCTCGGCGCGGAGCTGGACGTCGTCACGCGCCCGGGCGGGCGCGGCACGATCGTGGCCCTGGACGCTCCGCTGGTCGAGGCGGCGCACGTATGACCCGCGTCCTCGTCGTCGACGACCACGAGGCGATGCGCCGCGGCCTGGAGACCGTGCTCGCCGCCACGCCCGACCTGATCCCCGTCGGCACCGGGTCCTCGGAGGGCGACCTGTGGCACCTGCTCAAGCGGGTGGCGCCCGACGTAGTCGTGCTCGACTACCACCTGCCGGGCCAGGACGGGCTGATGCTGTGCCACCGCATCAAGAGCCTCACGCTCCCGCCCGCCGTGCTCATCTACTCGGCCTACGCGGACGAGTCGCTGGAGATCGCGGCGACGGTGGCCGGCGCCGACGGCGTGTTGAACAAGAGCGCCCCCGCGAACGACCTGTTCGCGGCCATACGCAGCGTCGCGGCGTCCGAGCCGACGCTGCGGCGTCCGACGCCCAGCGCCCTGACGGCGGCCGCCGAGAAGCTCGACGCCGAGGAGCGCCCGCTCCTGGGCATGCTGATCCAGCGCACGCCCGTGCCCGAGGTGGCCGACGCGCTCGGCCTGCCGCTGGACGAGGCGGCAGACCGGATTCGCGCCGTGATCGGCCGGCTGCGCGTGCGCGTTCCCGCCGGGTCCTAGGCGGCGTCGCGCAGCGCCGCCAGGTCGGTGCGCCGGCTCAGGGCGCTCAGCCCCTGGCGCTCGAGCTGATCGACCTGGTCGCGCGAGATCCCCAGGCGCCGGCTCGTCTGGGCCGGGGTGTGGGGCGGGTGCTCGGCGGTGCCGTAGCGCAGCGCGATCACGTCGCGCTCGGGCTCGGGCAGCGCCCGCAGCGCGCGGGCCACGGTGGCCCGGCGCTCGTTTTCGTGCGCCTCGTCCTCGGGGTCGCCGCCGTCGAGCGGGATCAGAGCGCCCAGCGTCGTGTCGCCGTCCTCGCCGACCGGCGTGTCGAGGCTGACCGTGTCGCGGTCGATCTCGCGCAGGTCGTCGATCTGCTCCACCGTGAGCTTGGCCGCCCCGGCGATCTCCTCGTCCGTGGGGTCACGCCCCAGCGACGCCGCGAGCTCGCGCTCGGCGCGGCGCAGGTTGCGCACCCGCTGGCCGACGTGGACCGGCAGCCGCACGGTCTTGCCGGTGTTCCCGACGCCGCGCTGCATGGCCTGGCGGATCCACAGGGTGGCGTAGGTGGAGAACCGGTAGCCCCGGCGCCAGTCGAACTTCTCCGCCGCCCGGATGAGGCCGAACATGCCCTCCTGGACGATGTCGCCCATCGAGAGGCCGGAGCCCAGGTAGCGGCGTGCCTGGGAGACGACCAGGCGCAGGTTGGAGTTGACCAGGCGCTCCTTGGCCGCCAGGTCGCCGCGCTCGATGCGCTTGGCCAGCTCGATCTCCTGGGGCGCAGTGAGCAGGGGGTAGCGGCGCGAGGCGGCCAGCAGCAGCTCGAGCGAGTCCGCGGTCATGTCGACCGCCGTCACCTCGTCGCCTTCGTCCGGCCGGTCGAGGGCGACCAGGGGATCGATGAGTGAGTCGTGCATCCATTTCCTTCGTCGAAATCCTACTTGGGAGGTAGGGATTATACATGTTGCTTGCGCCCGCAACGAACTGTGTGACGAAGGTCCCAGTTGAGCATCTCTCACCGCGGGTCGCGCGTGGGACTCTCGAAGGAGCGCTGCGGCTCGGTGGACGGCGTGCGGTGCGGCGCGTCGGGCGTCCGGGTGGACGGGGTGAGGCCGGGGTGGGGGAGGCGCGGCTCGGAGTCCTCGCCGTGCAGCGGGCGCTCCCCGGTGGGGACGTGCTCGAAGTGCGTGACCCGGCGGAAGGCGTCCAGCCGGTGGTCGATCTCGTGCTGACCCAGCGCCGCGGTCCGCCGCGAGCCGAAGTCCTCCACGGCGAACGAGGCCATGACGATCCCGTGGGTGACCGCCCGGCGCATGACCTCCTCGGTCAGCCGGCCGCCGCCGACCAGGTCCAGGTAGCCCGTGACGCCGCCGGCGAACGCGTCCCCGCCGCCGGTCGGGTCCACCACGGTCTCCAGCGGATAGCCCGGCAGCGCGAAGTAGCCGTCGGAGGTGAGCAGCGAGCACCCGTACTCGCCCTGCTTGACGACCACGACCTCCGGGCCCCACGACTGGATCTCGCGGGAGGCCTCCAGCAGGGACGGCCGGCCGGTGAGGCCGCGCGCCTCCTGGTCGGTGAGCAGCGCCACGTCGCACGCGGCCAGCGCCTCCAGGAGCTTCTCGCGGCGGGTCTCGACCCAGTGGCGCAGCGTGTCGAGCACCACCCAGCCGTCGCCCTGCCACTGCGAGCGCACGTCGAGCTGGGTCTCGGGGTCCATCACGCCGAGGAACAGCGTGCGCGCCATGGCCGCCGGGGCCGAGAGCCGGGGCCGCCAGCCGTCCACCACGCCGAGGTCCAGCGCCTCGGGCTGCGCCAGCGCCAGGTCGAGGTCGTAGCGCACGGTCCAGCTCAAGGTCCGCCCGCCCGGCTCGCGTGCCACGCCCGAGGTGTCGATCCGCCGCCCCCGCAGCATCTCGTCGTGCTCGGGGCCGAAGTCGTCCCCGACCGCCGCCACCAGCAGCACGTCGGTGAACGCCGCCGCGGTCAGCGCCGCGTGCAGGCCGGACCCGCCCAGCTCCCGGTCCGCTTCGCCGAAGGGCGTTCGCACCGAGTCGAACGCGATCGAGCCGACGACCGACACCGCCATTTGCCGTCCTCCTTTGCCGGCCCCCTGCGCCGGGGAGGTTACCGCGGGCCGCCTACTCCGGGCTAGGCAGGGCGGTCGGGCGGCGCTAGGCTCGGTGCGGTGAACGGGTGGGGGCCTTTCAGGGGAGTCGGTCTTGGGCGGTGGAGCGTGGCCGTCGCGGCGTCGCTGCTCGCCCTGCTCGCCGGCGCCGTCCCCGCGGCGCAGGCCGCGTTCCCGGGACTCAACGGCCAGATCGTCTTCTCGACCGGGCCCACGCCGGACCTGTTCGCGATCGACTCCGACGGGCGCAACGCGCGGGCCGTCGCCGTCCGGCCGGCGCCGGACGAGAACCCGGCCTGGTCGCCCGACGGCCGGAAGGTCCTCTGGGTCTCGGAGGGCACGGGCCGCGCGCAGATCATGCTCGCCGACGCCGACGGCACCGGCGTGCGCCGGTTCGCCCCGAGCTTGGGCTTCGACAACAGCCCGTCGTGGTCGCCGGACGGCCGCAGCGTCGTCTTCACGAGCGGACGGGACGGGACCGGCACCACCGAGATCTACGTCGCGACCGCCGACGGCAACGCCGTGCGCCGGCTCACCTTCCGGCCGCTGGAGGACGGCTCGCCGGTCTGGTCGCCGGACGGCACGCGGATCGCCTGGCACTCGCGCGAGACCAACCGGTCGAAGTTCGACGTCTACGTCATGAACGCCGACGGGTCCAACCAGCGCACGCTCATCGCTCGCTCCGCCGTGCAGGACACCTCGCCCGCGTGGTCGCCCGACGGCCGGCGCATCATGTGGCTCTCGTACCGCAACGGCGGCGAGATCTGGGTCGCCAACGCCGACGGGACGGGCGTCCAGCGCCTCTACCACAACCCCTACCTCGTCTACTCGCCGGTGTGGTCGCCCGACGGCAAGCTGATCGCGTTCACGCAGCGCAACGGCAGCGGCGACACCAGGCCCTTCGAGGTCTGGGTCGCCCGCAGCGACGGCACCGGCGCCGCGCTGGTGATCGGGATCGACCGCAACCCCGGCGGCGTCAGGATCGACTGGCAGCCGTTCGCCGACCGCGGGCCCCAGCCGGCGTCGCTGCTGCGCGACGGCGGTGCCGAGGGCGGGTTCGGCGGCCACTTCAGCCAGGTCGCCTACCTCGTCCCGAGCTGGGAGACCAACGGCGGGCTGACCGCCCTGCGCTACGGGCTGCCCGGGTTTCCGGACAGGGCGACCCCGACCCCGGTCATCGAGGCCGCCAAGGCGCGGCGACCGCCCGGCGGGGGCATCCTGGGCGACCCGGACGGCCGGCGGTTCTTCTTCGGCGGCGTCGGTGCGGTCTCCACCGCGGTCCAGGACGTCGACCTCGGCGGCCGGGCGACGGAGATCGACACCGGACGGGCGAGCGTGACCCTGTCGGGCCTGCTCGGCGGCAAGGGGGCCGAGGCGGACGAGGGGACCGTCGTGGGCACCTTCCTCGACGCCCAGGGCCGGGCGCTGGGGCTCGTCCAGATCGGCCCCGTGACCCCGGCCGACCGCGGCAACGCCACGCGCTTCCTCGGCCGGCTGGAGCGGGCGACGCTGCCCGTCGGCACGCGCCGGGTGCGCGTGACGCTTACGGCGACGCGGCGCGTGGGCACCGCGAACGACGCCTACTTCGAGAACCTGGCGCTCGTGTACTCGCGGCCGGAGGAACTGCCGCCCACGACGCCGCCGCCTCCCGTGGAGCCGCCGCCGACCACACCACCGGGCACCGAGCCCACGGGCGGCGGGGCCGGCGGGGGCGGCGCGCCGCCCGCCGGTCGCCTGAGCCGGCTGCGGATCGCTCCGGCCCGCTTCGCCGTCGCCCCGCGCAACACCGCGATCATCGCCGCCGCGCCGCGCCGGCGCGCGCCGCGCGGAGCCCGAATCGCCTACACGCTGTCGCGCGCCGGCCTGGTCACGCTGAGGATCGCCCGGCTGCGGCCCGGCCGCCGGTCGGCCACCGGCCGCTGCGTGGCCCCCACGCGCGCGAACCGCAACCGCCGGCGCTGCACCCGCGTCACCGTGATCGCGTCGCTCCTGCGCCGCAGCCGGGCGGGCGCCAACCGCGTCGCCTTCACCGGCCGCGTGAGGCGCCGGGCGCTCGCGCCGGGCCTGTATCGGCTGCGCGCCTCGACGTCGAACACGGCGACGGCGCGGTTCCGGGTCGTCGCGCGCTAGCACCCCCGGCGGGAAAGAAAATTCGCCGCCCGTGTCGATTTCGTGCGTCCTCGTTCGACGTGGGAGTAGAAAGCAGTCCAACCCCACGAGGAGGCAACGATGCGTTTCATGGTCCTGGTCCCCGGCAGCCCCGAGTCCGAGGCGGGCGAGATGCCCGGCACGGAGCTGTTGGAGGCGATGACGAAGTACAACGAGGAGCTCGTCAAGGCGGGCGTCATGCTGGCCGGCGACGGCCTGCACCCGACGTCCAAGGGCGCGAGGGTCCGCTTCGAGGGCGGCGAGCGCACCGTCATCGACGGCCCGTTCACCGAGGCCAAGGAGATCGTCGCGGGCTACTGGGTCTGGGAGGTCGCGTCGCGCGACGAGGCGATCGAGTGGCTCAAGCGCGCGCCGTTCGACGGCGGCGTGGAGATCGAGCTGCGCCAGATCTTCGAGGACGACGACTTCGGCGACGAGCTCACCCCCGAGCTGCGCGACGCCCAGGATCGGATGCGCGCGCAGACCGGGCAGCGCTAGGCGCGTGACGGCCTCGGCCACCCACAGCGCGATCGACGCCGTCTGGCGCATCGAGTCGGCCCGGCTGATCGCCGGGCTGACTCGGATCGTGCGCGACGTGTCGGTGGCCGAGGACCTGGCCCAGGACGCGCTCGTCGCGGCGCTGGAGCAGTGGCCGGAGTCGGGCATCCCGGACAACCCGGCGGCGTGGCTCATGGCCACCGCCAAGCGCCGGGGCATCGACGCCCTGCGCCGCCGCGTGGCGCTGGAGCGCAAGCGGGAGCTGATCGGGCGCGAGCTGGAGATCCTCGAGCAGCTCGACCAGCCCGACCTGGCCGCGCAGGTCGACGACGTGGAGGACGACGTCCTGCGCCTGGTCTTCATGACCTGTCACCCCGTCCTGTCCCGGGAGGCGCGCGTCGCGCTGACCCTGCGCCTGCTCGGCGGCCTGTCCACGCCGGAGATCGCCCGGGCGTTCCTGGTGGGGGAGGGGACCGTCGCCCAGCGCATCGTCCGCGCCAAGCGCACGCTCGGCGAGGCCCGCGTGCCGTTCGAGGTCCCGGGCCGCGACGAGCTGGCCGACCGGCTGCCCGCGGTGCTCGAGGTCGTCTACCTGATCTTCAACGAGGGCTACGCCGCGACCGCCGGCGAGCACTGGACCCGCCCGGCGCTGTGCCGGGACGCCCTGCGGCTCGGGCGCATCCTCGCCGGGCTGATGCCGCGCGAGCCCGAGGTCCACGGCCTGCTCGCCCTGATGGAGCTGCAGGCGTCGCGGCTGCGCGCCCGGGTCGGTCCGCACGGCGAGCCGGTCCGGCTGGCCGACCAGGACCGCGCCCGCTGGGACCGCCTGCTCGTGCAGCGGGGCCTGGCCGCGCTGGAGCGTGCCGAGCAGCGCGGCGGCGCGCTGGGCCCGTACACGCTGCAGGCCGCGATCGCCGCGTGCCACGCGCGGGCCCGCAGCGTGGAGACGACCGACTGGCCGCGCATCGTCGCGCTGTACGACGCGCTGGCCGCGCTCACCGGCTCCCCGGTCGTCGAGCTCAACCGCGCGGTCGCGGTGGCGATGGCGTTCGGCCCGGAGGCGGGCCTGGAGCTGGTGGACGGTCTGGCCGGCGATCCCGCCCTGCGCGGCTACCACCTGCTGCCCAGCGTGCGCGGAGACCTCCTGGCCCGCCTGGGGTGCCCGGACGAGGCGCGCGAGGCGTTCGTTCGCGCGGCAGACCTGTGCGATAACGACCGCGAGCGCGAGCTGCTGCTGTCTCGCGCGCTACAGTGCGAGCACACGCCGGACACCGAGTCCGGCATCTGACGTGCAAGCGTTCGTAGACGTTGCCTCACCGCACCTCCGCGCCGCGCCAGCACAGGAGGAGCACCGCAATGGCTACAGGAACCGTGAAGTGGTTCAGCGACGACAAGGGCTTCGGCTGCATCACACCCGATGACAGCGGCAAGGACCTGTTCGTCCATCACCAGGCGATCGTCGGCGACGGCTTCCGCTCGCTCGCCGAGGGGGCGAAGGTCTCCTACGACGCCGAGGCCGGGGACAAGGGTCCCAAGGCCGTGAACGTCCAGACGATCTAGAGACCGTCTCGCCGGGCGGCCCGCCCCACGGCGGGCCGCCCGCGCGGCGCTTAGGCCGCGTTCACGTCCGGGCGCAGACTGCACGGACCCTCGCATGCGAGCCACCCGCGCCCTTGCCCTCCTCCTGGCCGTGACCGGAGCCGGACTCGTCTCCGGCTCCCTGGCTCAGGTCGCCGCGCTGGACCGCGACCTCGAGCGCGCCGTCCTGGACCGTCCCGCGCCCGTCGAGCGCACGGTAGATCGCGTGGAGTGCCGGCGCGATCGCGGGCACTGGCGGGACAGTTGAGCCG
>DATLOP010000051.1:0-8684 GCA_035536255.1 Solirubrobacteraceae bacterium | reverse complement strand
CGCGGCCGCCGCCGCGGCGTCTCTCGTCACGGTGCTCGCCGGGCCGGCCGCCGCGGCGTCTCTCGTCACTACGCTCGCCGCGCCGCCGCCGCCGCGGCGTCCTCCAGGCGGTCGTCGCCGTAGAACAGCGCGCCGTCCACGGCCAGCGTCGGCACGCCGCGCACCCCCGCCTCCCACGCCGCCTCGGTCGCGGCGCGCAGCCGCGCCTTGATCGCGCCGGTCCGGATGGCCGCGCGCATCGCCTCGCCGTCCAGGCCCGCCTCGCGCGTCACGCCGGCCAGCACGTCGAGATCGGCCAGGTCGCCGCCCTCGGCGAAGGCGCGCCGATACGCGGCGTGGGCGAACGCGGCGCCGGTGCCCTGCTCCCTGGCCCACGTCGCGGCCCGCATCGCGGCTAACCCGTCCGCCGGCCACGCGGACGGCCACGCGATCGGCGGGAGCCCGTACGCCGCGGCCCGCCGCTCGATCTCGGCGACGTGCCGGTCGCGCTCCGGCGTCTGGCTCCACGAGCCCGACCCGCGCAGGCGGAAGATCGCGCCCAGCAGGACCGGTTCGAGCTCGGGCGCCTCGCCGAGAACGCTCTCCGCGCGCGCGACCGCCAGGTAGGCGTACGGCGAGCCGAGGTCGAAGTACAGCACGGACTTGCTTGTCATTCAGCAAGTTATACAACCGCGAACGGGCGCCCTTGCCCCATGCAAGACAATCGCCCCGTGACCGCCGTGCGCCCCGACACCCGCTACGCCCGCAGCGGCGACGTGCACGTCGCCTACCAGGTGTTCGGGGAGGGCGATCTCGACCTCGTGCTCGTCAACGGCTACCTGGCCCACCTCGACCTGGCGTGGGAGCACCCGCCGGCGGCGCGGTTCCTCGAGGGGCTGGGGTCCTTCGCGCGGGTCATCAACTTCGACCGCCGCGGCTCCGGGCTCTCGGACCCGGTTGCCGAGCCGCCGACGCTGGAGGAGCGCATGGACGACGTGCGCGCCGTGATGGACGCCGCGGGGTCCGAGCGCGCGGCGCTGATGGGCATCTCCGAGGGCGTGACCATGTGCCTGCTGTTCGCCGCCACGTACCCCGAGCGCGCCCGGGCCCTCGTCGGCTGGGGCGGCATGGCGCGCTCGACCGAGGCTCCGGACTACCCGTGGGCCGCCCCCGGCGACGCGCTGGTCGAGGCCAGCGTGGAGTTGGTCGCCCCCCACTGGGGGGAGGGCGCGTCGATCGAGTTCGCGGCGCCCAGCCAGGCCGGCGACCCCGAGGCCCGCGCGCACTTCGCCCGGCTGGAGCGCTCGACGGCCTCGCCGGGCATGCTCGGCGGGCTGGTGCGGATGTTCCTCGACCTCGACGTGCGCGACATCGTGCCCGAGGTCAACGTCCCGGCGCTCATCCTGCACCGCAAGCACGACACGCTGGTCAACGTCGGCAACGGTCGCTGGCTGGCCGAGCACCTGCCCAACGCGCGGCTGGTCGAGCTGGAGGGCACCGATCACAACCCGTGGTACAGCGACGTCGAGACGACGCTGGGCGAGATCCAGGAGTTCCTCACCGGCGCGCGCGACGCCCCCGAGCCCGAGCGCACGCTCGCCACGGTCCTGTTCACCGACATCGTCGACTCGACGCGCACCGCCTCCGACCTCGGCGACGCGCAGTGGCGCACGCTCCTGGAGCGCCACCAGGCGGCAGTGCGCGCGGCGCTGGAGCGCTTCGGCGGACGCGAGGTCAAGTCGACCGGCGACGGCTTCCTGGCCGTGTTCGACGGGCCGGCGCGCGCGATCCGCTGCGCCGCGGCGATCGTCGCCGCGCCTGGCGCCGAGGACATGCGCGTCCGCGCGGGCGTGCACACCGGCGAGTGCGAGGTCATGGGTGACGACATCGGGGGGATCGCCGTCCACATCGCGGCCCGGGTCAGCGCGCTGGCCGGGCCCTCGGAGGTGCTCGTGTCGCGAACGGTCAAGGACCTCGTGGCCGGCTCGGGCATCCCCTTCGAGGACCGCGGCGAGCACGCGCTGAAGGGCATCCCCGACGAGTGGCGGCTGTACGCCGCGTCGGGGTAAGGGTGTGCCGGCGGCCCGAAATCGGATGGTAGGCTCGGACCGGATGGGACGGCTCCTGGCCCCGCTGGCCCTCGCGGCGCTGGCCGCGGCGCTGCTCGCGCCGGCGGCGGCTCCGGCCGCGATCCGCAACGCCAGCTGGTGCTCGATCGAGCCGACGCCGCCCTGCATCCAGTCGGCGAGCGTCGACGGAGCGCCCGTCGCCCCCGACCACCCCCGGTGGGACGTCCTCGTCTCGGCCGTGCAGGACGAGGAGCGCGGCTTCCTCTGGACCGCCGTGCGCAAGACCGCCGGCGGCTTCGACACCGCCCTGGGCCCGGAGTCGCTCGACGACACCTGGGTGGTGACCTTCGACGCCGGGACGGCCGTCCCGCGGATCGTGTCGGCGCTGGGCCGTCCGGGCCCGGTCGCGCGCGCGCCCCAGCCCGACGGCACCCACCGGGTGACGGTGACCGCGACGCCGGTGGTGAGCGGCGGGGATTGCGACCACCGGACGTGGCCGTGGCGCTGCCCGTCCGCCGCGACGCCCGAGAAGGTGGGCGCCCTGGGCGGCGACGTCGGGGACTTCGGCGCGTGGCAGGATGCCGCCCAGCAGCGCGCCATCCACGGGCTGAACCTGGCGACGAACATCCCGGCCACGAGCCTGCCGCCCGAGATCGCGGAGGACTCCGCCACCGGCGCCCGGCACCTGCTCCTGCGCCTGGCCGGCCCGCACTTCCGGGCCGACGGGGCCACCCTGTTCCGCGGGTTCCTGCACCTGCGCATCCCGGCCGCCTTCCTGCGCGAGCTGTACGGGATCGACGACCTGGCGACGCTCACCGGCGGGGGCGTGACCACCGAGGTGGGCGGCGCGCGGACCGGTGCGGGCTCGGCCTCGATCGCGCAGGAGCCGGGCGGCGGCGCGCTGCTCGTCGACATCTCCGACATGACGTTCTCGGCGCGCACCGTCCGGGGTCCGGGCCCGCCGCGTGACGCCGACCCGTCCGACCGCCGTGCGGGTGAGCCGCGCCGCCGGCACGGCGACGCTGAGGTTCCGCGCCGCCCGCGCCCGCGGCTCGCGGATTCGCTCCTACGAGGCGCGCTGCGACGCCGTGGGGCGCCGTGGCTTCCGGCGCGCGTTCGGCCGCCGGACGACCCTGTCCGTCCGCGGCCTGGCGCCCGGCGTGGGCTACCGCTGCCGGGTCCGCGCGCGCTCGCGCGCGGGGGCCGGCGCGTGGTCGGCCTACTCCCGCAGCCCCACGGCTTCGAGGGCGCCGGCCCTCGAGGTGCGGTGGGTGACGCGGACGGCCTGACCGTCGCGCAGGAACCAGATCTGCCAGAAGCGCCCGGAGACGCTCACGCCGCTTCCCTTGCCGCGGCCGCGCTGGTTGATGTGGACGGCGACCGCGTCCTCGTGTTCGATGACCTCCCCGACGTCGTAGCCCCAGTCGTCGAACGCGCCCACCCAGCGGGTGAAGAACCTCCGCACGGCGTCGGGTCCGCGCGACGTGGCGGGGAAGTCGGGGCTGCCGATCTCCCCCAGGTCCCACTCCACGTCGGGGGCGAAGATGCCCCACACCTCGTCCGGCGTCTCCAGGGCACCGTCGAGGTAGCGCCGCACGATCTCCACGTTCTCCCTCGACATCGCGCGCAGTGTAGTTCCGGCCTGGGTTAGGGTTCCCTAAGAGTCCGCTGGGTCCCGCGCTGAGCTACTCCCGAAGCCCCACGGCGTCGAGGGTCTCCTCCCACGTGGCGTAGATGTCGACGCGCGTCCCCTTCCCGCCGGCCATGCGCCACACGTGGCCCATCACCCCGGAGACGCCCGCGCCTGTGTCCGCCCCGACCGCCGTCGCCCGCACCTTGACCACCAGGCGGTCACCGAGCTCCTCCACCGACTCGATCTCGTAGCTCAAGTCGCCAAACGACGCTCTGAGCTGCTGGAGGTAGCCGGCATACGCCGCGCGGCCCACCACTTCCTCCGCGTAGTCGGGAAGCGTGCGATCGCGCAGCACCACATCCCTGTCGACCGCCTCCAGCACGGCGTCGTGGTCGCCGTCGTTGAAACGACGGTACGTGGCGTACAGCAGCTCGACGTCCTCCCGCGACATCGCGCGTCCAGTATCGCGGCCGGGGGCCGGCCGTGGGGCCCGGTCAGCTCCCGCGGCACCCTGCGGGTTCTCGAGCCGGTGGGTCGCGCGACGGCGATGTCGCGGCTCATCGCACCGCGGCGCTCTGCGATGCGCGGGCCGCACCGGGCTCGGGCAGCAGCCGGTCGACGAGCTCGAGCGCGGGACGGCCCTCGAACATCGCCCGGACGTCGGGCCGGTAGAGGATCAGCGCCAGGCTGGGAGCGACCATGAAGTCGGCCACGTTGAGCTCCGGGCCGTTGAGGAGGCCGTCGGCGATCCAGGCGTCGATCCGGTCGAGGTAGTCCGCGAGCTCGTCGAGAAGGGCGTCGTTGGCCGCCGGTGAGGCGGCGAAGACCCTCGCGATGATCCGGGGCACGATCACGCGGCGCGCGAGCTCGCGCTTGTAGAGCAGGTAGCCCATCCGGCCGTCCGCGGCCGCGCGGCTTGACGCTTTCGGGTTGCCGACGACCCACGGGCCGAGGATGCGGCGCGCCGCCATCTGCAGCGTCTCGTTGGCCCAGCGCTCGACGTCCTCCACCGCGGCCCGGCGCTCGGGGTCGGCCGGGAGCAGCGGCGGCTCGGGGTGGCGCTCGTCCAGGAAGCGTGCGATCGCGTGGTTGGTCGAGATCCGCTCGCGGCCCGCCGCCAGCGCGGGAACCGTGCCCAGCCGATCGCCGAGGCGGATCCCGAGCGTCCGGCGCCCGCCGGCGCTGCGTGTCTGCCCGCCGGCGTCGAAACCGTGCAGCCGGGCCACCACGGGGTGCGTGAGCGTCACGACGTCCACGCGCCGGTAGGGGACGCCCTTGTGCTCCAGCATCAGCATGGCCGAGCGGCACGCGTGGGATCCCGGGATGACGTAGAGCTTGTACATACCGACTGGTCGGTCAGTATACTGTCCGCCATGCCCCGCACGCAAACCCGAATCCCGCGTCGCGACGGGCGCACGCGCGCCGCCCGCGCCGAGGGCCGCGCGGCCCGCGACGAGCTCCTGAGCGCCGCCCTGCGGGTCTTCGCCCGCCGGGGGTACCGCGAGGCCGGGGTCGACGAGATCGCCGCCGAGGCCGGGTACTCGAAGGGCGCGCTCTACTGGCACTTCGCGGGGAAGGAGGAGCTGCTCGGCGCGCTGCTGGAGGAGCGCATCGACGCGCCCCTGCGCGACCGGGTCGCGCTGCTCGCGTCGGCGCCGCCCGAGCAGGACATGTCGGTGGAGGCCACGCGGGAGTTCGCCCGCCAGCTCGAGGAGCAGCGCGAGGCCATGCTGCTCGAGCGCGAGTACTGGGCGCTGGCGATCCGCGATCCCGACCTGCGCGCCCGCTACGCCGCCCGCCAGACCGAGCTGCGCGAGGCCCTCGCCGCGGGGATGGAGGCCCGGGCGCGTCATCTCGGGACGACCGAGCTGGGGATCCCCCCGGCGGACGTCGCCCGCATCGTGATGAGCATCATCGGCGGCCTCGCGATCGACGAGCTCGTCGAGCCGGGCTCGGTGCGCCCCGAGCTGCTCGGCGAGGCGCTGGCCATCGTCTACGCCGGGCTGGTGGCGCGTGCGGAGGCGGCGTCCGCGGTCACGTCGCCGGCGCCATCTCCCGGACCTGCGTGAGCCGCAGGGGGTTGCCCGACGGGTCTCGGAACGAGGAGTCGATGCCGTAAGGGCGCTCCTCCGGCTCCTCGACGAACTCCACGCCGCGGGCGCGCAGCTCCTCGTAGGACGCCTGGCAGTCGTCGGTGGTGAGGAAGATCGTCCCCGCGAAGCCCTTGGCCATCAGACCGCGGACCTCCTCGGCGGTGCCCGGGTCCATGATCGGCGGGCCGGGGATCGCCATCAGCACGATCGCCACGTCCTCCTGCCCGGCCGGGGCCACCGTGAGCCAGCGGAAGTTGCCCATCTCGGGGACGGTCACGTCGGCGCGCACCTCCATCCCGAGCTTGTCCGTGTAGAACGCGAGCGCCTCGTCCTGGTCGTGCACCCACACCTGCGCGTTGGCGATCCTCATCGTCGTCTGCCTCCTGGTCGGAATCGAGCTCCGACGATGCTAGGCGGGCGCGGGCGGCCCGTCTTCTCGAAACGTGCGCCGTTGCGGGCGGGCGTACGCGCGCACCACGCAGGCCGGGATCAGGGCCCGATCGGCCGCCGGCGGGAAGGCCGCGCGGTAGGCGGTGGGAGAGACGCCGTAGGTCCGGGTGAAGCTCGTGGTGAACGAGCCGACGCCGGTCAGGCCGACGGACAGGCACACGTCGGCGACAGACCGGTCGGTCGTGCGCAGCAGCGCGGCCGCGCGCTCCAGCCGGCGGGTCAGCAGGTAGGCGTGGGGCGAGTCGCCGAAAGCGCGGCGGAACTCGCGGCTGAAGTGCGCGCGCGAGAGCCCGGCGGCGCGGGCCAGGTCGTCGACTCCCAGGGGCTCGGCATAGCGCGCGTCGGCCAGGTCCTTGGCGCGCAGCAGGTGGCGGGCGGGCGGCACGTGGGCCATCGCGCCCAGTATCGCGCTCAGGCGTCCTCGGCCGGCGCGGCTCCGACCGGCTCCGTTGGACGGATCTCCGATTCGCGTGCGGTTAACCACCGCATAGGGGGTTAAGTGCACGCAACTTTTCCTGACCCTCCGCGCCTGGATGCGGAGGGTCAGACCCGCAGCGCGGTCTCGCAGCCGCGGGCCACGTCGACGCCGTCGAGGTACGCGATGTCGCGGCCGGGACCGCAGTCGACGACGTCGCGGTCGCGGTTGCGTGCGTTGAGCAGATCGGCACCGGAGCCGCCGAAGAGGCGGTCGCGGCCCTGGCCTCCGGCGACGCGGTCGCCGCCGCTGCCGCCACGCACCTCGTCGACCCCGGCTCCCCCGGACACCTCGTCGCGTCCCGGGCCGCCGTCGAGGACGTCCAGGCCGCCCTCGCCAGTGAGGTTGTCGTTCCCGAACCCGCCCGCCAGGCGGTCCGAGCCGGACTTGCCGATCAGATGGTCGGCGTCGTCGCCGCCGGACATGGAGTCGCGGCCGGAGCCGCCGTTCAGGTCGTCGTCGCCGTCGCCCCCGACCACTCGGTCGTCGTCGTCCATCCCCGACAGCACGTCGTCGCCGGGACCCCCGTCGAGCTCGTCGTCGCCGACGTCCCCGAACAGCTTGTCGTCGCCTGAGCCACCCACCATCGTGTCGGCGCCGGCGAACCCGTTCAGGGTGTCGCGACCCGATCCCCCGTCGACCTCGTCGTCGCCGCCGAGCGCCAGGACGGTGTCGTTGCCGCCCCGCGTGGCGATCCGGTCCGCCCCTTCGGTTCCCACGCAGCGGTCGGCCCGCGCGGTCTCACGGCACCGATCCGGCGCGGTCGCGAGCGCCGGCGCCACGAGCGCGGCCAGCGCGGCGAGGGCGAGCAGGACGGGTCGCACGCGCCGAGAGTACCGGCTGGAAGCCGTCACCGATCCGGTTGAGCTTCGCGCGGCGGCCGGGCTCACGTCGTCCAGATACACGCGCGGTACCCGCCCTGGTCGCCGCCCGGCTGGTCGAAAACGACGAAACCTGATTTGCCCGGTGTTCACGAGGTTGTTGCGGACCAGAGTTCGCCTCACTTGCGCTCAGATTGGTACCCGGTTGGTACCCCTCCCGAGCTGATCACCGACCGGAAGACCGATCCCCGATGTACTTCGCGAATGCCTCGCGTGCAAGATCGCTCATCGTCCGCCCCTCGCGACGCGCACGCGCCTGGGCGGCTCGATAGAGCTCGGGACCGGCTCGAAAGCTGACGCGTGGAGACGGGCCACTCGCACCGAGGGATGGCCGTCCCGTGCGCCGGCGCTTGGCCTTCGACACGTCGTAGCCCTGTTCGGCTTCCTCGGCGAGCGCGTCGCCCACCTCGGTGGTGATCTCGACACATCTTTTGTCAGACAAAACTGTTGGGGTCGCCTATGAGCAGCCGCGGTCTACGATGAGCCGATGGCCCATCATCGCCGCCGCCGACCCAAGCACCGCCGCGCTGGTTGCCTGCTCTGCAAGCCGCACAAGCTGCCCGCGATCAAGAAGGGCGAGCGAGCCAAGGCAGACCGGAACGCACGGCGCCACGAGCTTCACGCGTACTGAGCGGCAGCGCAATCCCCCTGTGGGGACCACGATTGGTGCGCGCCCACGAAATTCAACTCTGCCCAACAACGACGAAGGGCCGGCGGGATGCGGGCCCTTCGTCAATAGCGGGGGCGGGATATGAACACCTATCCGCGACCGGGTATCGGATCGTGGAGGTGCGCGAGCTGCGAGCCAGGGGCCGTACGCGTTCGAAAGACATCGCCGTGCGGCTATGATCGCCGTGGCCTATGGCCTTGACTTGCGCCCGATGCGGTCGCTCGCCCCGAACCGACGAATTCATTGGGCCGGGTGCAGCCCTTGATCGCATGTCGGACGAGCCGGATCCCGAGGGGAGGGTCCTGCTCGAACGAAACACCTGGGCGCGTCTAGAGTCGGAGGACGTCTGCCCGGACTGCCTTTCGCCGTACGAGGAGCGGGATCTCGCGCGCTCCTACATCCGCCTGATCGAGGCCGAGGTCGAAAGGCTGCAA
>DATLOP010000050.1:0-5332 GCA_035536255.1 Solirubrobacteraceae bacterium | reverse complement strand
AACGCGACGATCCCGGCCACGACGAGCGACAGGACCGCCGCGACCTCCTCGTCGTAGTCGTCGAAGAAGGCGGCGAAGGGGATGATGGCCGTCATGGAGCGCGAGACTATCGCCGCCTCCGGGGCGCTCCGGGACGTGTGGCGCGCGCTGTGGATCTCGCGCGCGCTGGTGTGGGTGGCCGGCGTGGGCGCGGTACTGGCGCTCGGACGCTCGGGCCGCTGGCGCGACTTCGACCCGGCGGGCCTGACCGCGCCCTTCGGCGCGGCGGGCGACGCGCTGGTCGCCCCGGCGGCCCGCTGGGACGCCGTCTGGTACCTCGGGATCGCCGCGGGCGGCTACGAGCCCGACGAGCTGCGCACGGCGTTCTTCCCGCTCTACCCGCTGCTGGTCCGGCTGGCCGGCGCCCCGCCGGCGCTCCTGGGCGACGACCGCGCGGCGTACCTGCTGGCCGGGATCGCGGTCTCGCTCGTCGCCTTTGCGGTCGCGCTGTACGTCGTGCACCGGCTGACGGCGCTCGAGCTGGGCGAGGACGTCGCGCGCACGACCGTGTGGATCGTGGCGCTGTTCCCGACGGCGTGGGCGTTCTCCGCCGTCTACACCGAGTCGCTGTTCCTGGCCCTGTCGGCCGGGGCCCTGTACGCCGGCCGGCTCGGCCGCTGGCCGGCGGCCGGCGTCCTCGGTCTCCTGGCCGCCGCGACCCGCTCCACCGGCGCGCTCCTGGTCGTCCCCCTGCTGATCCTGTGGCTGCAACATCGCCATTCCGGCGCAGATGCGACGCGCGGTGGCCGTCCCGGGCGAGACCCGGCCGCGGGCGGTCGCGGGCCATGGTGGCCGCTGGCCTGGATCTGCGCCGTCCCGCTCGGCCTGGCCGCGTATGCCGGGTACCTCGCCCTGGAGACCGGCGACCCGTGGGCGCCGTTCACGGTGCAGGAGGCCTGGTTCCGCGAGCTCGCCGGGCCGCTGGGCGGCGCGTGGGACGGCGCGACCGCGGCCTTCGACGGCGCCCGCCAGCTGCTGTCGGGCTCGCGCACGCCGGCGTACTTCGAGCCGGCGGGCGGCGACCCGTACTTCGTCGCCGCGCACAACCTCGGCAACTTCGCCTTCCTGGTGTTCGCCGCGGTCGCGATCGTGGGGGCGTTTCGCCGGCTTCCCGCGGCCTACGCCACGTGGGCGCTGCTGGCCGTCGCGGCGCCGGTCTCCTACCCGGTGGGCCCGGAGCCGCTGGCCTCGCTGCCCCGCTACCTGGCGATCGTCTTCCCCCTGCACATGTGGCTCGCCCTGTGGGCGCGCGAGCACCGCGCCGAGCGGGTGGTCCTCGCGGCGAGCGCGGCCGGGCTGGCCGGGCTGACGATCCCGTTCGCGACCTGGGAGTGGGTGGCGTGAGAGCGGTCCTGCTGGACGCGCTGGGGACGCTCGTGCGCCTCGAGGACCCGGTGGCGCCGCTGCGCCGCGAGCTGGCGGCGCGGGGGATCGAGGTGGACGAGGCCACGGCCCGAGCGGGGCTGGCGGCCGAGATCGCCTACTACCGCCAGCACAACCTCGAGGGCTCCGACCGGGCGGCGCTGGCCGCGCTGCGGCGCCGCTGCGCCGAGGTGCTCCGGGACGGGCTGCGAAGCGCTGCGACCGGGGCGGCTCGCGACGCGCTCGCCGCCGCGACGACGACCGCGGTCCACGACGCGCTCCTGTCCGCCTTGCGATTCCGCGCGTATCCGGACGTGCTCCCGGCGCTCGAGCGCCTGCGGGCGGCGGGGCTGCGGACGGTCGTCGTCTCGAACTGGGACGTCTCGCTGCACGACCGGCTGGCCGAGACGGGGATCGCCGCCCGCGTCGACGGCGCGATCGCCTCGGCCGAGCTCGGAGTGGCCAAGCCCGACCCGGCGATCTTCGCCCACGCCCTGACGATGGCCGGCGCGAGGCCCGAGCAGGCGCTGCACGTCGGCGACTCCCCCGAGGCCGACGTCGCGGGCGCCCGCGCCGCCGGGATCGAGCCGGTGCTGATCGTCCGCGACGATGCGCCCCGGGCCACCGCCGCCGGAGCTCGTCGGGCGCCCTCGCCCGCGGCGGCCGGCGTCACCACGATCCGCTCGCTCGCCGAGCTGCCCGGCCTCGCCGCGTAACCTGTCCCCGGCCGTGGCCAGCGTCCCGCCTCCGTCGAGCCCCTACGCCTTTCCGCACCCCGGGCCGCCGCCGCCTCTCCCCGAGCGGCCGGAGGGCGCGCCCGAGTCCGGGCCGCGCTGGCCGGCCTGGACGGCGCCGGTCGCGCTGATCGCCGGGTTCGGCGTCGCCCTGTTCGGCTACATCCTGGTCGGCGGCGTGGCCGGCGTCGCCGGGGCCGACCTGGACCCCGACCCCCCGCCCTGGGTCAACATCGTCGCCACGGTCATCCAGGACCTCGCCCTGATCGGCTCGGCCCTGTTCTTCGCCCAGCTGTCCGGCCGCCGCCCCCGGGCGCGCGACTTCGGCCTGCGGCGCACGGGATTCTGGTCGGGCCTGGGCTGGATGGTCGCGGCCTGGATCTCGTTCTTCGTGTTCACGATCGTCTGGGTCAGCGCCCTGGGGATCGAGGAGCGCGACGACCTCCCCGACGAGCTGGGCGCCGACGAGAGCACGCTCGCGCTGATCGCCGTCGGCCTGCTCGTCACGGTGGTGGCGCCGATCGCCGAGGAGTTCTTCTTCCGCGGCTTCTTCTTCACCGCGCTGCGCAGCTGGCGGGGGATCTGGCCGGCCGCGATCGTCACCGGGCTGGTGTTCGGCGGGATCCACGGCGGGTCGGCCCCGGTGGGCTACCTGGTGCCGCTCGCCGTCTTCGGGATGGCGCTGTGCCTGCTCTACGTCCGGACCGGCTCGCTGTTCCCGTGCATCGCGCTGCACGCGCTCAACAACTCGCTGGCCTTCGGGGTCTCCCAGGACTGGGACTGGCAGATCCCCGTGGTCATGCTCGGCGCCAACGCGATCGCCTTCGCGGTCCTGCTGCCGTTCGCCCGCGGGCGCCCGCACGGCAAGGACCGGCGCTTGGTCACGTAAGGATTTATGCGTACGATGCCGCTCCTCCCGATGCGTCGCGCCATCCTTCCGTCACTGGCCGTCGTCGTCGCCGTCCTGGTCGCGGCGCCCGCGACCTCGTCCGCGCAGGCGAGCGAGCCCGCGTACGTCCCGGCCCTGCGGCTGGTCCCCGAGCGCGTCTACACCGACGGCGCCCGGCGCATCGCCTTCGCCCACCAGCGGGTGCGCTATCGCGGCCTGGTGCGCGACTTCGCGCCCGGCCAGGTGCTGTCGGTCCGGGTCCGCGTGGCCGGGCGGCGCTACGTCAGCGTCCGGCGCACCGTGCAGCCCGCCTCGCGCGGTGGGACGTTCACGGTCGAGCTCGAGGCCCACCGGCGGGGCAAGATGCGCGCCGTCGCCGAGGGTTCGGGCCTGCGGGCGCGGTCGCGGTCGGTCGACGTCATCCCGCGCACCGCGAGCTACGGGCAGAGCGGCGTGCACGTCGAGTTCCTCCAGCACCGGCTGCGCGAGCTGCGTTACCTGGTCGGCCTCTCCGGGACCTTCGACGGCGCCACCCAGCGCGCGCTGATGGCCTACCGCAAGGTCAGCGGGCTCCCGCGCAACTTCCGGGCCAGCGCCCTGATCTTCCGGCGCCTGGCCCGCAAGCAGGGCCGGTTCGTCCCCAAGTACCCGCGCCACGGCAAGCACGTCGAGGCCGACCTCTCCCGCCAGGTCCTGGTGCTGCACGACCGCAACGGCAAGGTCTTCCGGATCCTGCACACCGCGTCGGGGACGTCGTCCACGCCGACCGTGCGCGGCTCGTTTCGCGTGTACTCCAAGACCCCGGGCGTGAACTCCCTGGGGATGGTCCACTCGGTCTACTTCATCCGCGGCTACGCGATCCACGGCTACCCCAGCGTGCCGCCGTGGCCGGCCAGCCACGGGTGCCTGCGCATCCCGATCCCCAACGCGCGCTTCGTGCACCGCTGGCTCGATCACGGGGATCGAGTCGACGTCTACAGGTAGACGGCGGGCCTAGAGCGTGGGCGGCGGCTTGCTGCTCTGCGCCGCGGCCGGCGCGGGCGGTGGGGCGTGGCGCACGAAGGTGTGCCGGCGCACGTCGAGGCGCCGGGCCAGGTAGGCCAGGCCGAGGCCGTAGACGAGCAGGCCGAGCAGCGCGGGGATCCCCCGGCGGGCCCACGGGTTGTCGGCGCCGGTGACGCCGGCGAACGGCTTGAGGATCACGTCGTTGGCGTCGTCGACCGCCTCGCGGGCCGCGGTGTGCCCGGCGGCGCGGCGGCGCTCGGCGTCCCCGCCGGGGTCCACGACGGCGCTCTGCTGGCGCTCCGAGGCGTCGCGGACCTCCTCCACCGCGAACAGCGCGAAGCTCAGCACGATCACCGCGCTGGCGAGTCCGGCGATCGCGCGAAGGCCTCTGTCGAACACGGTGCATACCATCGGCACCCGCGATGGCCCCCTTGACCGATGCACGCGACCGCCTAGTACGCGCCCTGCGCGAGCACGCCCTCGTCGTGGGCGAGGTCACGCTGACCAGCGGCGCCGTGGCGCAGTACTACGTCGACGCCAAGCGCGCGATCCTGCGCCCCGAGGGCTTCGCCGCCCTCAGCGAGCTGGTGGCCGAGCGCGCGCGCGAGCGCGGGGCCGGCGCGGTGGGCGGCATGACCATGGGCGCCGACCCGATCGCGTGCGCCGCGCTGGCCGGGGGCGCCGACGCCAAGGCCTTCTTCGTGCGCAAGGAGGCCAAGGCGCACGGGCTGCAGCGCCGCATCGAGGGCCCCCCGCTCGAGCCGGGCGAGCGCTGCCTGGTCGTGGAGGACGTCGTCACGACCGGCGGCTCGACGCTGCGGGCCATCGAGGCCGTCCAGGAGGCCGGGCTAATGGTGTGCGGCGTCGTCGCGGTGCTCGACCGGCTGGCCGGCGGCGGCGAGCGGATCGCGCAGGCGGCGGGCGCCCCCTACGACGCGCTGGCCACGATCGACGACGTCTACCCGGACCGGCCGGACCGCTAGGGCTCCGGGGGCCCGGCGCGGAACGTGCGCAGCATCCCGGCGATGGCCGGCGCGTAGACGCGGGCCGGCGCGCGGGCGGTGCGGAAGAACAGCAGCGTGTAGGTCACCTGCCCGCGCCGGCGCAGCGCGAAGACGCGGATCGCCTGGCGCACCCGGGTGCGCGCGAACGTGCCCGTGGCGTCCAGGACGGTGCCCGGGTAGCGCGCGCTGCGCACGGGCCGCGGCCGCCCGAGGCGCAGTCCGCGGTAGCCGTCCAGCCCGCGCGCCGTGCGGCGCGCGTAGACGTCGGACGGCAGGCCGCGGCCGTCGGGGCTGCGGTC
>DATLOP010000049.1:0-10093 GCA_035536255.1 Solirubrobacteraceae bacterium | reverse complement strand
CGGCGTCGACCACCTGCATAAGGAGAGACCGGACGTCGGTGCCGCGCAGGCCCGCCACGATGTTCGCGTGGCCGGCGTCGAAGAGCATCCCGACGCGGGGCGAGGCCAGGCGCAGCACCAGGTCGCGCACGTGGAGCGGGTCGTGGCAGAGCCGCAGCGGCCCCGGGTACACCGGCGCGAGGTTCTCGACGGCTAGCGTCACGCCGAGGCGCTCGAGCCGCGGCACGCGAGCGCGCAGCGACTCCTCCTCGGCCGGCCCGCTCTCCGCCCGCCCGGCCGGGTGGTAGACGACGTAGCGCGCGCCCGTGGCCGCGGCGTAGTCGATCAGTCCGTCCAGCGCGCGGTCGTGCGCCGGGTCGCCGGCGACGAGATCGTCGGGGCCGTGGAGGACGATCTTCAGCCCCGTCGCCGCGACGACCGGGCGCAGCGTCCCGGCGTGGCGCAGCACCGCCTCGCGGTCGCACAGCATGGCGCGCGGCGGCGTGCGCAGCTGGACCCAGGAGAAGCCGGCCGCCTCCAGGCCCTTGAGCATCGGCGCGGTCGGCCACCAGCCCTTGGGGACGTCGAGGCCGAGGCGGGACGAGAGGTCTTCGCGGGGAGAGAGCATGGCGTCCACTTTGGACGCCGCCGGCGCGCGAGATGTCGGCGAATCGTTACGAGAGCGTGAAAGAGCTGTGACGGCTCACCCGGTGCGCTCCCACTCGGCGTAGAGCGAGTCGACGGCGCGGCGGGCGGACTCGTGGCGCGCCGTGGAGTCCGCGGCGCGATCCGGGTCGGCCCACGCCGAGGGATCGCCCAGCTCGTCCTCGAGCGCGGACAGCGCCGACTCCGCTTCCTCGATGCGCCGTTCGAGGTCCGCGCGGCGGCGCAGCTGGTTCTTCGAGGGCCCGGCAGAGGCCCGAGCGGGCGTGGCGCGGGCGCTGGGGCGGGCGGCGCGCTTCGGGGCCGCCGCCTCCGCCTCGCGGCGCTCGGCCCGCACCCGCAGGTACTCGGCCCAGCCGCCGGCGTAGGAGCGCAGGGTGCCGTCCTCCACCGCCACCGTCCGGGTGCCGACGGCGTCGAGCAGAGCGCGGTCGTGGGACACCAGCAGCACCGAGCCGGCGAAGGCGCGCAGCGCGTCCTCCAGGGCCTCGCGGCTGTCGAGGTCGAGGTGGTTGGTGGGCTCGTCGAGCACGAGCACGTTGGCCCCCGAGTGGACCAGGATGGCCAGCGAGAGGCGGCGGCGCTCGCCACCCGACAGCCCGGCCAGAGGCTTCTCCACCTCCTCGCCCGAGAACAGGAAGCGTCCGAGCAGGGCGCGCGCCTTGTTCGGCGTCAGCCCGGTCGCGCGCTGGGCGGCCTCGAGGACGCTGCCCGCCTCCCCCAGCTCGTCGGCGTGCTGCGAGAGGAAACCCACGGTCACGTTGTGTCCCCGCCGCACGCGCCCCGCGGCCGGCGAACGGCCGCCGGCGAGGACGTCGAGCAGAGTGGTCTTCCCCGAGCCGTTCGGGCCGACCAGCGACACGTGCTCGCCGCGCTCCAGCCACAGCGACGCATCGCGCAGCAGGACCCTCCCCTCCCCCCCGGGCTCCCCCTCGATGCCGTCGCTCCCGGAGCCGACGGCCACCGTCGCGCCCTCGAGCTCGAACACCACCCGCCCGCTGCGCTCCGGAGAGACGAAGTCGAAGGACAGGGAGGGAGGGGCGCCCGGAGCGGTGGCGACAGGGTCGAGGCGGGAGAGCTTCTTGGCGCGGGATTGCGCCTGGCGCGCGCGCGTGCCCGCGCGAAAGCGCTCGACGAAGCGCTCCAGGCGGGCGATCTCGGCCTCCTGGCGCGCCGCCGCGCGGCCCGCGGCGAGCTCGCGCGCCGCGCGCTCGCGCCGCCAGGCGTGCCAGGGCCCGGCGAAGAAGCGCCCGCGCCCGTTCTCCAGCTCGAGCACCGAGGTGCCCACCGCCTCCAGGAACCAGCGGTCGTGGGCGACCAGGACGATGGCGGCGTCCATCCCGGCCAACCGCTGCTCGAGCCACTCCAGGGCGTCGACGTCGAGGTGGTTGGTCGGCTCGTCGAGCAGCAGCAGGTCGGGGTCTCCGGCCAGCGCCCGGGCCAGCGAGCCCCGCGTCAGCTCGCCGCCGGAGAACGTGCGCAGCGGACGGTCCAGGTCGGCGTCGGCGAACCCCAGCCCGTGGGTCACCGCCAGCACCTCGTCGCGCCACCGGTAGCCCCCGGCGTGCTCCAGCGCCGCCTGGGCCGAGGCGTAGCGGTCCAGCGTGGCCGCGGAGGCGTCGCCGGAGGCCATGGCCGCCTCGAGGTCCGAGAGACGGGCCGCGAGGGCGATGAGGTGCGCCGCGCCCGAGAAGACGTACTCGCGCAGCGACAGACCGCGCTCGCGCGGGGGGCGCTGGTCGTGCAGGGCCAGCCGCGTGCCCTTGGCGAACGTCAGCTCGCCGCCGTCCACCGAGGCCTCCCCGGCCAGCATCCGCAGCAGCGTGGTCTTCCCGGTCCCGTTGGCGCCGGCCACCGTCATCCGCTCGCGGCGCTCGAGCTTGAACGAGACCCCCCGGAGCAGGGGCGATCCCGCCATGTCCTTGGCGAGGTCGGCGGCGATGCAGACGGCGGCCATGTCGCGCTCAGGGTAGATTTCCGGGCGCATGTCGCGCCGCCTGGCCCTCGTCCTGTCCGTCGCCCTGATCGCGCTGCTCGCGCTGGCCCCGGCCGCGCTCGGCCTCGACCGCGTGGACGGCGGCGAGGGAACGATCGGCGAGACCGACGACAAGATCGTCACCAACGCCGGCTTCATCCTGATCGCCGCCTTCCCCCTGCTGTGCCTGCTCCTGAGCCTGGCCCAGTGGCGCCTGGACAAGCGCAAGGAGGCCCGCAAGCGGGCCGCCAAGGCGACCGCGGCCCGCGGCGACCTGCCCACCGGCTGGTGATCGACGAGGTCCGCTACGAGCGCACGGGCGCCGCGGCGGTCCTGACCATCGACCGCCAGGCGCGCCGCAACGCCGTCGACGGGCCCACGGCCGAGGCCCTGAAGGCGGGCTACGAGCGCTTCGAGGCCGACGACGAGGCCCGGGTGCTCGTGATCACGGGCGGCGGGGACGTCGCCTTCTGCGCCGGCGCCGACCTCAAGGCGATCGACACCCTCGCGCCCCGCCTCGCCGACCCCGGCGGCCCGCTCGGGTTCACGCGGCTGACCGCTTCGAAGCCCACGATCGCCGCGATCTCCGGGTGGTGCCTGGCCGGCGGGCTGGAGCTGGCCCTGTGGTGCGACCTGCGGATCGCCGCCGAGGGCTCCAAGCTCGGGTTCCCCGAGCGCCGCTGGGGCGTGCCGCTGATCGACGGCGGCACCCAGCGCCTGCCGCGCATCGTCGGCCTGGGCCGCGGCCTGGACCTGATCCTCTCCGGGCGGATCGTGGAGGCTGACGAGGCCCACGGCATGGGGATGCTCACGGAGGTCGTGGCGCCCGGCGAGCACCTGAAGCGCGCGCTGGAGTGGGCCGAGGCTCTGGCCGCGGTCCCCCAGCAGACGATGCTGGCCGACCGCCGCGCCGCCATCGAGGGCTTCGGCCTCCCCCTCCCCGCCGCCCTGGCCCTGGAGGCCCAGGCGGGGCTGGCCACGCTGCGGGTCGCCCAGGAGGGCGCGGCCCGCTTCGCGGGCGGGGAAGGGCGCGGGGGAACCGGCGCCGGGATATAGGCTTGCCGCAATCGGCAGTGAGGGAGAAGACATGACGTACTTCGTGACCGGCGCGACCGGCTTCATCGGGCGCAACCTGGTCCAGCGCCTGCTGGACAACCGCGAGGGCCAGGTCCACGTCCTGGTGCGCGAGAGCTCGATGGACCGCCTCCAGGAGCTCATCGAGCGCTGGGGGCAGCCGGACCGCATCGTGCCGGTCCTGGGCGACCTCACGCAGCCCAAGCTGGGCGTGTCCGACGAGAAGATCGCCGAGCTGAAGGGCAACGTCGACCACTTCGTCCACCTCGCCGCCGTCTACGACATGGCCGCGGACGCCGAGGCGAACATGACGCTGAACGTCGGCGGGACGCGCAACGCCGTCGACCTGGCCAACGCGATCGAGCCGGGCATCTTCCACCACGTCTCCTCCATCGCGGCGGCGGGCAAGCACAAGGGCCTGTTCCGCGAGGACATGTTCGACGAGGGCCAGAAGCTCGACCACCCGTACTTCAAGACCAAGTTCGAGTCCGAGAAGCTCGTGCGCACGCTGGTCAAGGCGCCGTGGCGCGTGTACCGCCCGGCCATCGTCGTCGGCGACTCCAGGACCGGCGAGATGGACAAGATCGACGGGCCCTACTACTTCTTCAAGCTGATCCAGAAGCTGCGCCACTTCGTGCCGGAGTGGGTGCCGCTGATCGGCCCGGAGCTGGGCTACACGAACATCGTCCCGGTCGACTTCGTGGCCGACGCGATGGACCACATCGCCCACCAGGACGGGCTCGACGGCCAGGCGTTCCACCTCACGAACCCGCGGCGCATGCGCGTCGGCGAGTCGCTGAACGAGTTCTCCAAGGCGGCCCACGCGCCGCAGCTGGCGATGCGCATCGACTCGCGCATCCTCCAGGCGCTGCCCACCGGCGCGATCGGGATGGCGATGAAGCTGCCCGCGTTCAAGAACGTGCGCCGCGCCGTCCTGGCCGACTACGGGATCCCCGACGACGTGCTGGACAACCTCGCGCTGACCGCCGAGTTCGACACCCGCGACACCGAGCGCGCGCTGTCCGGCTCGGGCATCGAGGTCCCGCCGCTGGAGGACTACGCCGAGCGCCTGTGGGACTACTGGGAGCGCAACCTCGACCCCGACCTGTTCAAGGACCGCTCGTTCGAGGGCGCCGTCAACGGCCGGACCGTCGTCATCACCGGAGCGTCGAGCGGGATCGGCAAGGCGGCGGCGCACAAGATCGCCGCGGCGGGCGGGATCCCGCTGCTCGTCGCGCGCTCGATGGACAAGCTCGAGGAGGTCAAGAAGGAGATCGAGGACGCGGGCGGGACCGCCTACGCGTACTCGGCCGACATCTCGGACATGGATGACATCGACCGCGTGGTCGGGGAGATGCGCTCCGAGCACCCCGCGATCGACATGCTGGTCAACAACGCGGGGCGCTCGATCCGGCGCTCGGTCAAGCTCTCGCTCGACCGCTTCCACGACTACGAGCGCACGATGCAGCTGAACTACTTCGGCGCGATCAAGATGGTGATGGCGCTGATGCCGCACATGCAGGAGCGCCACTTCGGCCACATCGTCAACGTCTCGTCCATCGGCGCGCAGACCAACCCGCCGCGCTTCTCGGCCTACGTGGCCTCC
Organism: Solirubrobacteraceae bacterium; assembly: GCA_035536255.1. Classification (GTDB taxonomy): domain Bacteria; phylum Actinomycetota; class Thermoleophilia; order Solirubrobacterales; family Solirubrobacteraceae; genus AC-38. The sequence goes on along the minus strand of DATLOP010000049.1, from coordinate 4,796 downwards.
AAGGCGGCGCTGGACGCGTGGACGCGCGTCGTGGCCTCCGAGCTGATCGGCGACGGCATCACGCTGACCACGATCCACATGCCGCTGGTCAAGACCCCGATGATCGCGCCGACCAAGATCTACGACTCGTTCCCGACGATCACCCCCGACGAGGCCGGCGACCTGATCTGCGAGGCCATCCGCGCCAAGCCCAAGACGATCAACACGCGGCTGGGCACGTTCGGGGAGGTGGCCTACGCGCTGGCGCCCAAGGCGGTCGACCAGATCCTGCACATGGCGTACAAGGTGTTCCCCGACTCGGCGGCGGCCAAGGGGAAGAAGGACCCCGACGAGAAGGCCTCCACCGAGCAGGTCGCCCTCGCGCACCTCATGCGCGGGGTGCATTGGTAGCGCGGCTCGCGGCCGCGGCGCTCGCTGCCGCGACGCTGCTGGCCGGCTGCGGCCCGTCGCGGGACAACCCGGAGACGGCGTCCCTGCTGCTGGACTTCACGCCCAACGGCGTGCACGGCGGGATCTACAACGCGACGACCGGCAGCATCGACCGCGACGAGGGCCTGCTGCTGCGGGTGCGCACCCCGGGCTCGGCCACCGACGCGGTGAAGCTGCTGCGGGCGGGGCGCACCGACTTCGCCGTCCTGGACATCCACGACCTGGGCATCGCGCGCGAGAAGGGCGCGGACGTCGTCGGCGTGTTCGCGCTGGTGCAGCGTCCGCTGGCCGCGGTGATCGCCCGGCGCGGGATCCGCCGGCCGCGCGACCTCGAGGGCGAGCGCGCCGGCGTGACCGGGCTGCCCAGCGACGACGCCGTGCTGCGCGCCGTCGTGCGCGGGGACGGCGGACGCTCCGGGAGGGTCCGCAAGATCACCGTCGGCTTCAACGCGGTGGGGGCGCTGCTGGCCGGGCGCATCGACGCGGCGACGGCGTTCTGGAACGCCGAGGGCGTCGCGCTGCGCCGGCGCCGGCCCGGCCGCTTCCGCGAGTTCCGCGTGGACGAGTACGGCGCGCCGCGCTATCCCGAGCTGGTGGTCGCCGCCACGCGGGAGACCGTCGAGACGCGGGCCGAGCTGGTCGGCCGGCTGCGCCGGACGCTGGCCCGCGGCTATCGCGACGCCGTGCACCGGCCCGCCCGCACGCTGGACAACATGCGCGCCGCGATCCCCGGCCTCGACCTCGACCTCACGCGCGCCCAGCTGGCCGCGCTGCGCCCCGCCTTCCAGCCGGTGGGACGGCTCGACCGCGCCGCGATCTCGGCCTGGGCGGCATGGGACGTGCGCTACGGGATCCTCGACCGCCGCCCCGACGTCGACCGCGCGTTCGCCTTCTAGGCCGGCCGCAGCGACCAGCTCAGGGTGCGCCATGGCGCGGCGTGGAAGGCGTCGCGCATGGCCACCTGGTCGTCGAAGCGGTCCACCAGGACCCGGCCCTCGACGGAGACGTCGACCGCCTCGACCGAGAACGGCCAGGGCGCCACGCGGACCTCGCCCTCGCCGGCACCGCGGGTCAGGGCCAGGGAGCGCTCGGCCTCGACGGTCTCGGGCAGGCGGTCCAGGCACAGGGCGAGCGAGAACCGGTCCCAGGCCGCCAGCAGCCGCTGGTTGCGTGCCGCCTGCTCGGCCCCGACCCCCAGCGACTCGACGAGCCAGCGCTGGAGCTCGGCCTGCGCGTCGAGGAACTCGCGCACGCCGGGCTCGCCGGCGCGCCGTCCGTACAGGGTGGACCCGTGCATCGACACCAGCAGGCCGGCCCAGCGCGACTGCGACAGCGCGAGCCACGGCGCGCGGCCCCACAGCTCCAGGTGGGTCTCCAGCGCCATGTCCAGGAACGACCGCGGGCGCCCGGTCTCGGGGTCCAGCTCGGGCTCGGCGTCCCAGCCCGCCATGCCGAGGTCGTGCTGCTCGGCGGCCAGGACCACCTCCTCGCGCGGCCACGGCGCCGGGAACAGGCCGTTCCCCCACGCCCGGGCCAGGCGCCCGGCCAGCAGGGCGTGGGCCGGCTGGCCGATGCACAGGACCGCGTCCTTGGGCTTTCGCAGCTCGCGCAGGACCACTAGATCTCGAAGACCCGGATCAGGCGCTTCTCGTGCTCGGCGTCGATGCGGGCGACGACCTCGATGTGCTCCTCCAGCCCGCTGCCCCGCAGCTTGGTGGCCAGCAGCTCGTCGACCTGGAAGATCCCGGCGGAGTTGGACATGAGGATCTCCACCCGCACGGACTTCTTGCGTCCCGCGGAGATGTCGACCTCCTCGATCGCGTAGGCCGACAGCGAGTGGATGTTCTGGTGCCCCGCCTCGAAGGGGACGCGCGAGCGGCCGCGGGCCATGTCCAGCGCGTCGGCCACGCGCAGGATCGACGCCTCGACGGTGAACGGCTCGCCGCGGCGGCGATGGCCGATGATCGCGTGCAGCGCCTCGGCCACGACGATCGAGCGCTCCGGCTCGTCGTAGACCCCGTCCAGCAGCGCGGGGAGCTTGTCCGCGGCCAGGAACAGCGAGAACGCCTCGTGGTCGGTGCGGTGCGCCTGCATCCCGGCGTCGTGCAGCAGCGCCGCCGCGGCGATCACCACCTCGGCGTCGCGCTCCGTCATCCCGTGGTCCCCGACCATGACCGGCGTCACGCCCTTGCGGAACAGCAGCCGGGCCAGGCGCAGGGCGATGTTGAGCACGATCCGGACGTGGACCCAGGAGTGGTCGGACATGTGCAGGCGCTCCGCGTTGAGCCCCTGCATCCGCCACCACGCCTTGAGCTGGTCGTCGCCGTCGGCCGCCGCCAGCAGGCGCTCCAGGCGCCGGTTGCCGCGCGTGGGCGCGTCGACCCGGACGTCCCCCAGCGCCTCGCGCGGCGTGGCGGTCACGCGGAGTGCTGCGCCATCAGCTCGCGCTGGACGCTGCGGGGCTCGGGCCCGTCGGCCGCGCGGCGCTCCCACGTGCCGTCGGGACGCAGGTCCCAGGCGTTGGCCGCGTCGGCCAGGGAGCGCTCGAGCGTGTCCATCGCCTGGCCGCGCAGCGACGGGTCCTCGACGGGCGCCACCAGCTCCACCCGGGTGTCGAGGTTGCGCGGCATCAGGTCGGCCGAGCCTATCCACACCGACGGGTCCTCGTTCGGGCGCTCGAAGGCGTAGATGCGCGAGTGCTCGAGGAAGCGCCCGACCACGGACACGACGCGGACGTTGTCCGACACGCCCGCCACGCCGGGCACCAGGCAGCAGATCCCCCGCACGTTGAGGTCGACGCGCACCCCGGCCTGGGACGCGCGGTACAGCGCCTCGATGCACCGGCGGTCGACCAGCGCGTTCATCTTCATCGCGATGCGGCTCGGGCGCTCGGCGGAGTGGGCGGCGATCGTCCGCTCGATCTCGTCGAGGATCCCGTCGCGCAGGAAGTTCGGCGCCACGAGGACCTTGCGGTAGTCCTGCGGGCGCGCGTAGCCGGTGAGGAAGTTGAACATGTCGGCCACGTCGGCGCCGATCCGCTCGTCGCACGTGAACAGGCCGAAGTCGGTGTACTGCCGCGCCGTCGTGGCGTGGTAGTTGCCGGTCCCGACGTGGACGTAGTTGCGCACGCCGTCGCCCTCGCGGCGCACCACCAGCACGCACTTGGCGTGGGTCTTCAGCGACGGGTGGCCGTAGACGACGTGGACGCCGGCCTCCTCCAGCGCCCGCGCCCAGCCGATGTTGGCGCGCTCGTCGAAGCGCGCCTTGAGCTCGACCAGGCACACCGCCTGCTTGCCGCGCTCGGTGGCCCGGATGAGCGCCGGCACCAGCGGCGAGTCGTCGCTCGTGCGGTACACGGTCTGCTTGATGGCCAGCACGTCCGGGTCCTCGACCGCCTGCTCGACGAAGCGCTCGACCGAAGTGGTGAAGGAGTCGTAGGGGTGGTGGACGAGCAGGTCGCCGCGGCGCATCTCGGCCATCACGTCGGGCGGCTCGCCGTCCTCGTCGCGCAGGCGCGGGTGGGTGACCGGAGACCACGCGGGCTCGCGAAGCTCGGCGAACCCCGGGAGCTTGTGCACCTGCCACAGGTCGTTGAGGTCCAGCGGCCCCGGGATCTCGTACACGTCGCGCGGCTCGACCTCCAGCGCCGTGGTCAGCTCGTCGCGCAGCTCGGGGTTCATGTTGCCGCCGATCTCGACGCGGACGACCTCGCCGAAGCGCCGGCGGCGCAGCTCGTGCTCGACCGCGCGCAGCAGGTCGTCGGCCTCGTCGGACACCGTGAAGTCGGCGTCGCGCGTGACGCGGAAGTACTCGAAGTCGACGACCTCCATCCCCGGGAACAACCGGTCCAGGTGGTGGGCGATGACGTCCTCGAGCGGCACGAAGGTGAGCGAGTCCTCGCCCACGGGGACGAAGCGCGGCAGCATCTCCTTGGGCACCTTCACCCGCGCGAACGTGCGCTGGTCGGTCACGGGGTCGCGCAGGCGCACGGCGAGCGACAGCGACAGGTTGGAGATGTAGGGGAACGGACGTCCCAGCCCCACGGCCAGCGGCGTGAGCACGGGAAAGATCTGGCGGTGGAAGCGCTCGGACAGCGCCGCGCGCTCCTCCTCTCCCACCTGGTCCCAGCCGACGACCCGCACGCCGTGCTCGGACAGGGCGGGCAGCAGGTCGTGGTCCAGGCAGCGGCACAGCCGGGTGTTGAGAGCGTCCACCCGCGCGCGCACCGCGTCCAGGGTCTGGACGGGGGTGCGCCCGTCGTCGCCGGGGGTGCTGATGCCCGCGTCGACCTGATCGTGCAGGGCGGCCACCCGGACCATGAAGAACTCGTCCAGGTTGGAGGTGTAGATCGCGGCGAACTTCACCCG
>DATLOP010000048.1:0-2105 GCA_035536255.1 Solirubrobacteraceae bacterium | reverse complement strand
GAGCGGCACCCCGGTCAGGGGCGCCAGGCCGAGCACGGTGAACGTGTTCAGGGTGGCCTGGGCGACGATCAGGGAGGTCACTCCCGCGGCCAGCAGCTGCTCGTAGGGCGTCCGGGCGGCCCGCGCGACCCGGAAGCCGGCGTAGGCGATCATCCCGTAGAGGAACAGCAGGCCGAGCACCCCGGCCACGCCCAGCTCCTCCCCGATCACCGCCAGCACGAAGTCGGTGTGGGCCTCGGGCAGGTAGAAGACCTTCTGGACCGACTGGCCCAGCCCCTGGCCGAGCAGGCCGCCCGAGCCGAGCGCGATCTGCCCCTGCACCGACTGGAAACCCGTCCCCGAGGCGTCGGCCCAGGGGTTGAGGAACGCGGTGAGCCGGGCCCGGCGGTAGGGCTCCATCAGCGCGAACACGAGGATCACGAACGCCGCGACGCCCGCGATCAGCGCCAGGTGGCGCAGCGGCACCCCGGCGGCCACGAGCAGCGCGCCGATCGTGAACGAGATGACCAGCGCGGTCCCGAGGTCGGGCTGCACGGCGACCAGCGCGCACGCCGCGCCGGCGATCAGCAGCAGCGGGTTGAGGATGCCCTTCAGCGTGCGCACCCGCCGCGGCTGGGAGGCCAGCAGCTGGACCGCGTACAGGACGAGCGCGAGCTTCATCAGCTCGGAGGGCTGGAACTGGATGGGGCCGGCGCCGATCCAGCGCCGGGCGCCGTTGACCTCCACGCCGACGCCGGGCAGCATCACGGCGAGCAGGCCGCCGAACGCCACGAGCAGGATCACCGGCGTGGCCTGGCGCACCGCCTCCAGCCCGTGGCGCGAGAGGAAGCGCATGGCCAGCAGGCCCAGGCTGCCGTAGACGGCGTAGCGGATCAGGTACGACGTGCCGTCGCCGCCGCCGGCCAGCAGGTCGCGCGCCGAGGACGCGCTGTAGACCATCACCGCGCCGGCGGCCAGCAGGCACAGGGTGGCGGTGAGCAGGATCCCGTGCTCGATCGGCGGCGGCTTGCGAGCGGCGCGGCGGGCGGCGGCCATCAGCCGGACACCAGCGCGCGGAACCGCTCGCCGCGCGCCTCGAAGTCGGGGAACTGGTCGAAGGACGTGGCGGCGGGCGACAGCAGGACGACGTCGCCGGGACGCGCGGCGGCGCGGGCCAGCTCGACCGCGGTCTCCAGGTCGCTCGCGCGGTGGACCGGCGGGCCCGCCCCGTCGAGCGCTTCGGCAAGGGCGCCGGCCGCCTCGCCGATCGCGTACACCGCGGCGCAGGCGCGCGCCACCGGCTCGCGCAGCGCCTCGAACCCGCTGCCCTTGGCCCGCCCGCCGGCGATCAGGTGGACCGTGCCGGGGTCGAAGGAGCGCAGGGCGACCAGCGTCGAGGCCCTGTTGGTCGCCTTGGAGTCGTTCACGTACAGGACGCCGTCGCGCTCGGTCACCTCCTCCAGGCGGTGGGGCACGCCGGGGAAGGTGCGCAGCCCGGCCCGGACGGCGTCGGCGTCCATCCCCCGGGCCAGGGCGACCGCGGCGGCGGCCATCGCGTTGCGCAGGTTGTGCGGGCCCCGGATGCGGACCTCCTCGGCGGCCAGCAGCGGCGCCTCGTCCCACCACAGCCGGCCCGCCCGGTGCGCCAGCTCGGCCTCGGGCCCGTCGCCGAAGCACACGCGCCGGGCGCAGCCCCCCAGGTCCTCGACCTCGAGGTCGCAGGGATGGACGGCCACGTCGTCGTTGCCCTGGCGCGCGAAGGCCTGGAGCTTGGCCGCCAGGTAGGCGTCGAAGGTGCCGTGGCGGTCGAGGTGGTCCTCGGTGACGTTGAGCAGGACGGCCGCCTCGGGCGCGAACGCGGCCGTGTCCTCGAGCTGGAACGACGACGCCTCGCACACCACCGTGGCGGCGGGGTCCAGGGTCCCGGCGAGCGAGGCCGCCGCGGTCCCGACGTTCCCGGCCACGGCCACGGGCCATCCCGCCTCGCGGTGGATGTGCCCGAGCAGCTCCGTCGTCGTCGTCTTTCCGTTGGTCCCGGTCACCGCGATGAATTCGTTGGGGATCAGCCGCCACGCCAGCTCGAGCTCCCCGATCACCGTGAGCCCGCGCTCGCGGGCCGCGACGAT
>DATLOP010000047.1:0-4651 GCA_035536255.1 Solirubrobacteraceae bacterium | reverse complement strand
GTGATCGTTGGCCGCGCGCTGCCGGACGTTCGGGACGGGCTCAAGCCGGTGCACCGCCGCGTTCTCTACGCGATGCACGACCTCGGCCTCCAGCCCAACCGCGGCTACCGCAAGTGCGCCTTCATCGTCGGCGAGGTCATGGGCAAGTACCACCCGCACGGCGACTCGGCCATCTACGACACGCTGGTGCGCCTGGCGCAGGACTTCGCCATGCGCTACCCGCTCGTCCAGGGGCAGGGCAACTTCGGCTCGATCGACGACGACCCGGCCGCCGCCATGCGCTACACGGAGGCGCGGCTGTCGCGCATCGCCACCGAGATGCTGCGCGACCTCGACTCCGACACGGTCGACTTCACGCCCAACTACGACGGGTCCCAGCAGGAGCCGCTGGTCCTGCCGTCGCGCTTCCCCAACCTGCTCGTCAACGGGTCGGCCGGCATCGCCGTCGGCATGGCGACGAACATCCCGCCTCACAACCTGCGCGAGACGATCTCGGCCACGATCGCCTTCATCGAGGACCCGGACATCGACGTCGACCGGCTGATGCGCCACATGAAGGGCCCGGACTTCCCCACCGGCGGGATCGTCCTGGGGATGGGCGGCATCCGCGACGCCTACGACACGGGCCGCGGGCGGGTGCGGATCCAGGCCCGGGCGCACGTCGAGCCGCTCAAGCAGGGCAAGGAGGCGATCGTCGTCACCGAGCTGCCCTACATGGTCAAGAAGGGCGGGGACGGCGGCCTGATCCAGAAGATCGTCGACCTCGTCCACGACAAGAAGCTGGCCGGCATCTCCGACCTGCGCGACGAGTCCGACAAGCACGGGATGCGCCTGGTCATCGAGCTCAAGCGCGACGCCATCCCCAAGGTCGTGCTCAACCAGCTCTACAAGCACACGCCGATGCAGACGACGTTCGGCGTGAACATGGTGGCGCTGGTCGACGGCGTTCCGCGCACGCTGTCGCTGCGCGAGGCGCTGGACGCCTACGTCCGCCACCAGCGCGACGTCGTCGTGCGCCGGACCAAGTTCGAGCTGGCCGAGAAGGAGCGCCGCGCGCACCTGCTCGAGGGCCTGCTCGTCGCGCTGGACAACCTCGACGCCGTCATCGAGACCATCCGCGGCTCGCGCGACGGCGAGGCGGCGCGCCAGGCCCTGGTCGACCGCTTCGAGCTCACCGAGGTCCAGGCCCACGCCATCGTGGAGATGCGGCTGCGCCAGCTGACGGCGCTGGAGAGCGACAAGATCCGCGCCGAGCACAAGGACGTCATCGAGCGGATCGCCTACCTGAGGGAGATCCTGGGCGACGAGTCCCGGGTGCTGAGCCTGATCAAGGAGGAGCTGCAGGAGATCGCCGACACCTACGGCGACGAGCGGCGCACCGAGATCACCCACGCCGAGGGCGAGATCGACATCGAGGACCTGATCGCCGACCAGCAGATGGTCATCACGATCACCAAGTCCGGCTACATCAAGTCGCTCCCGCTGACCACGTACCGCAGCCAGCACCGCGGCGGCGTCGGCGTGACCGGGATGGACATGAAGGACGGCGACTTCATCGAGCACCTCTTCGTCTGCTCGACCCACGACTTCCTGCTGTTCTTCACCAACCGCGGGAAGGTCTACCGCTCCAAGGTCTACGAGCTGCCCGAGGCCTCGCGCACGGCCAAGGGCCGCTCGCTGAACAACTTCCTGCCGCTGCGCGAGGGCGAGCGCGTGGAGGCGGTCATCGACACGCGCGACTTCTCCGAGGGCGGCTACCTGGTCTTCGCCACGCGCAAGGGCCAGCTCAAGAAGACCGAGTTCTCGGCCTACAACACGCCGATCAAGGCCGACGGGATCATCGCCATCAAGATCCGCGAGGACGACGAGCTGGTGGCCGTGCGCAAGACCACCGGCGACGACGACATCATCATGGTCGCGCGCTCGGGGCAGGCGGCGCGCTTCCACGAGTCCCAGGCCCGCCCGATGGGGCGCGACACGGGCGGCGTCCGGGGCATGAACGTCTCGCAGAAGGGCAACGCCGTCCTGGCCATGGACATCGCCCGCGACGACACCGAGCTGCTCGTCGTCACCGAGAACGGCTACGGCAAGCGCACGCCGATACCCGAGTACCCGCGCAAGAACCGCGGGACGATGGGGGTCAAGACGATTACGATGACCGGCAAGAAGGGCGCGGTCCTGGGCGCGCTGGTGGTCCGCGAGCACCAGGAGCTGGTGTTCATCTCCCAGAGCGGGATGGTCCAGCGCACGGGCGTGAAGGGGATCTCCTCCCAGGGCCGGCCGGCCCAGGGCGTGCGCCTGATGAACCTGCGCGAGGACGACACCGTCTCGGCCGTCGCGCTGGTCATGGAGGGCGAGGCCGCCACCGCCGCCCCCGTCGCCGAGGAGCTTCCCGAATCTCCCAACGGAGAGGTCTCCTGAATTTGCTTTACTCCCCGGACCAGGGAAAGGAGGTGGTCCTAAGTTGAGTGACAGTTCTTGCGGGACCCTGGAGGTGACCGGCCGCTAGGTCGGATGGCTGGATCCGCTTGGCGAATCCAACCCGGGACACCGCCTGTGCCGTAGCCGGAATTGGTCCCCCCGGCATCAGTACGAGCGACGCAGGCTCATCCAGTTGAAGTTCCGAGGGGCGCCCGAGAGGGCGCCCCTCTCTATGCCGCCTGGGGCAGGTAGGCCTTCCAGGCCGTGGGGATCGTCGGGCTGGCGACGTGGATGAAGATCTGCGGGCCCGGGCTGCGGGGCTGGCGATGCAGCTTCATGCCGGCCTGGCGCAGCAGCTGGTCGCCCTTGCGCCGGTTGCAGGGCGCGCAGGAGGCGACGATGTTGTCCCAGCTCGACGGCCCGCCCTTGGAGCGCGGCACGACGTGGTCCACCGTCAGGTTGCCCCGCGAGCCGCAGTACTGGCATGTCCAGCGATCGCGGGCGAACACCGCCCGGCGGGTGATCTTGCGGCGGTGCGTGTCGCGCGGCACCCGCACGAACGAGACCAGGCGGATCACGACGGGCCGGGGGAGCGTCAGGTTCTCGGAGCGCAGCTCCCAGTTCGCGTGCTCGACGATCTCGGCCTTCTCCTTGAGGAGCAGGACAGCGGCACGGCGCACGGTCGTCACGTTGATCGGCTCGTACGTCGCGTTGAGGACGAGCACCCTGGCCATTTCGCGGCGGAGTGTAACCGAGCGCCCTCCCGGGGCCGCCGCCTTTCAGGCCGCCGGATACGAGCCCAGGACGCGCAGGCGCTCGGTCTGGCCGCGCACCGCCTCGACCGCCGCAGCCACCGCCGGGTCGCGGTCGCGGCCCTCGAGGTCGGCGAAGAACACGTAGTGCCCGAGGCCGAGCTTGCGCGGGCGCGACGCGATCATCGTCAGGTTCACGCCGCGGAAGGCGAACTCCGACAGGCAGCGAACGAGCCAGCCCGGCGTGTCGTCGCCCGCCCCCCAGAACACGATCGAGGTCTTCCACGCGCCGGTGCCCGAGACCCGCAGGCCCGCCGGGGCCAGCCACACGAAGCGGGTGGCGTTGCCCTCGGTGTCCTCGACGCCGTCGCCGAGCACCTCGCCGCCGTAGAGCTGCGCCGACAGGTGGTTGCCCAGCGCGGCGCGGGGCCCGCCCTGCTCCACCACGGTGCGAACGGCCTCGGCGGTGGAGTTCGCGGCCACGAGCGTGGCGTCGGGCAGGCGCTCGCGCAGGAAGCGCGCGCACTGCGCGCTGGCGTGGGGGATGGACACGACGGTCTCGACGTCCTCCAGCGCCACGCCGGCGGGCGCGATCAGGCAGTGATGCACCTCGTGGACCACCTCGCCGACGATGAACACGTCGGCCGCCTCGCCGACCAGCGTGTCCAGCGTCGCGTTGACCGCGCCCTCGAGCGAGTTCTCGATCGGCACCAGGGCGCGGCCGGCCTCGCCGTCGTGGACCGCCATGATCGTCTCGTGGATCGTGGGGCGGGGCAGCAGCTCGGCGCCGGCGCCGCCCGCGCCCATCAGCGCCTCGTGGCTGTAGGTTCCCTCCGGGCCCAGGTAGGCGACGCGCATCAGCCCGAAGCCGCGCCGGCTCGCTCGCCGTCGAGAGCCAGGCGGACGGCCTCCGCCTCCTCGGGCGAGAGCTCGAGCTCGCCCTCCCCGCCGCGCACCAGCTTGGCGTACAGACGGGCCTGGTCGCGATGGTGGATCGAGGACAGCACGATGCCGTCGCGGTGGGCGTCGAGCAGGGCGATCGACATCGACTGGCGCCCCGACATCTCGTTGTAGGCGTCGTAGCGGACCAGCCCGCGGAACGCGACCGCCCCGTCCAGGCGGGTCTCGGCCGTGGCCATGCGCCGGTCCAGCGAGCCCGCGACCTCCTCCATCCACCCGCGCAGCGCCCCGAAGTCCCCCTGCAGCGCCGCCGCGTGCGCCACCAGGTCCTGCGCCCCGCCATCGCCGAGCACCGCCGTCTGCGCCGCGCGCAGCCGCCGCACCCGCACCGCCAGCACCCCGGCCAGCACCAGCGCCACCACCGCCACCCCGGCGGCGCCCAGCGCGACGATGCCCTGCGTCGTCGTCAGCTCGTCCACGCGGCGCAGGCTACCGCGCGGTACTGGCGAGGCACCGGGCGCGCCTGACCAGGACGCAGGGAAGGGACAGTGCTCCGCACGGCCCTTCCCGAGGACGCC
>DATLOP010000046.1:0-6079 GCA_035536255.1 Solirubrobacteraceae bacterium | reverse complement strand
ACCTCCTGCTCGACGGGCAGCGGCGGCTGGGCGTGGCGGACTTCGGGATCGCCCGGCTGGCCGAGGAGAGCTCGGTCACGCTGACCGGGCAGGTCCTGGGGACGGCGGCCTACCTCGCTCCCGAGCAGAAGGCCGGCGAGGGCGCGACCTCGGCCTCGGACCGCTACGCGCTCGCCGTGGTCGCCCACGAGCTGCTCACCGGCCGCCGCCCGTCGGCGGGCGAGGACTCGGGCGAGCTGTCCGCCGCGACGCGGGGCGTCCTCGACCGCGGCCTGGCCAAGGACCCCGGCGCCCGCTGGGAGTCCGCGACCGCCTTCGCCGAGGCCCTGGCCGGCGCGGCCGGCGAGGAAGAGCCCCCCGCCGTCACCCGCCCCCGCCCCCCCCCCACCCCGGTCGAGCCGCCCACCGCGCCGCGCCCCCTCGCGCCATCTCCCGCCGCCGCGAAGCGACCCGCTCCGCCCCCTCCGCCGCCCTCGCCGCCCGCCCTGCGCCGCCGCGGGGACTCGCGGCGGTGGCTGCCGGTGGCGCTGGTCGGCGTGCTGGCCGCGCTGGTCGCCGTCCTCGCGCTGGCCTCCGGGGGTGGGTCGCCCGAGCCGGTCACCCGCAGCGCCGCGTCCGTGCCCGAGCCGGCCCCGGCCGGCGGTGCCGGGCGGGAGGAGCCGGGGGAGCCCGAGCAGCCCGCGCCGGCGACGGGGGCGAGCGTCTCCCAGCTCAACGACCAGGGCTTCGCCCTGATGAACCAGGAGCGCTACGACGAGGCGATCCCGCCGCTCCAGCAGGCCGTCGAGCGGTGCGGCGACTCGCGCGAGACCGTGTGCGCGTACGCGCTGTTCAACCTCGGCCGCTCGCTGCGCCTCGCCGGGCGCCCCGACGAGGCGATCCCGATCCTCGAGCGCCGCCTGGGCTACGACACCCAGACCGAGGCGGTCCAGGCCGAGCTCGACGCCGCCCGCCGCGCGGCCGGGGAGGCGACCTCCGCCGCCCCGCCCGGGGCCGACCACTCCCGCGAGGAGGAGAACGGCAACGGCAAGGGCAAGGGCAAGGACCGCGAGAAGGGCGACGACTAGCTAGGCCAGGCGCTCGCGCAGCGCGGCCATCGCCAGCACGGCCTCGGCGGCGTCGCGGCCCTGGTGGCGCTCGGGGCCGAGCCGGGCGCGCGCCTGCTCGTGGCTCTCCACCGTCAGCACCCCGAACGAGCACGGGACGCCGGTGCTCAGCGAGACCTCCTGGATCCCGCGCGCCGCCTCGTTGCACACGTGGTCGTAGTGCGAGGTCTCGCCCCGGATCACCGCGCCCAGGCACACCACGCCCGCGTAGCGCCCGCTCTCCGCGGCGTACTTCGCGGCCAGCGGCAGCTCGAAGGCGCCCGGAACGTCGAACACGTCGACGTCGGCGTCCCCCAGGACCGCGCGCGCACCGGCGACCAGCTCGTCGGCCAGGTCCTCGTAGAACCGGCCGACGCAGAGCGCGTAGCTCACTCGCCGCGCTCCTCGCGGTTCTCCTCGTGGATCATCTCCTCGTCCAGCGCCAGGCCCTGGTGGTGCAGGGTGTGGCCCATCCGGTCGCGCTTGGCGCGCAGGTAGTCCTCGTTGTGCGGGTTGGGGACCGACTCGATCGGGATCTGGTCGGACACCGACAGGCCGTAGCCCTCCATCCCGATGATCTTCTTCGGGTTGTTGGTGAGGATGCGGATCGAGGACAGCCCGAGGTCAACGAGGATCTGGGCGCCGATCCCGTAGTCGCGCAGGTCCGCCGGCAGCCCCAGCTTGAGGTTGGCGTCCACGGTGTCCAGCCCGTCCTCCTGGAGCTTGTAGGCGCGCAGCTTGTTGAGCAGGCCGATCCCCCGGCCCTCCTGGGCCAGGTAGAGCAGGACGCCCTGGCCCTCGCGCTCGATCATGGCCAGCGCCGACTCCAGCTGCTCGCCGCAGTCGCAGCGCAGCGAGTGGAAGACGTCCCCGGTCAGGCACTCCGAGTGCACGCGCACCAGGACGTCGGGCTTGCCCGCCACCTCGCCCTTGACCATCGCGACGTGGTGCTTGTTGTCCACCAGCGAGCGGTAGCCGACCGCGGTGAACTCGCCGAAGCCCGTGGGCAGGGCCGTCTCGACCACCCGCTCGACCAGCTTGTCGTGCCGGCGGCGGTAGGCGATCAGGTCGGCCACCGTGACCATCCTCAGCCCGTGGCGCTCGCAGTAGGGCACGAGGTCGGGGACGCGGGCCATCGATCCGTCGTCGTTGAGGATCTCGCAGATCACGCCCGCCGGCAGCACGCCGGCCAGGCGCGCGAGGTCCACGCCGGCCTCGGTGTGGCCGGTGCGCTCCAGCACGCCGCCCGCCCGCGCCTTGAGCGGGAAGATGTGGCCGGGGACCACGATGTCGTCCGGCCCCGATCCGGGGTCGATCGCCACCTGGACCGTCCGCGCGCGGTCGTGCGCCGACGTCCCGGTGGTCACGCCCTCGCGGGCCTCGATCGACACCGTGAACGCCGTCTCGAACGGCGACTCGTTCTTGGCCGCCATGAGGTCGAGCCCCAGCTCGTCGCAGCGCTCGGCCGTCAGGGCGAGGCAGACGATCCCGCGCGCCTCCTTGGCCATGAAGTTGACCGCCTCGGGCGTGGCGAACTGCGCCGCCATCACCAGGTCGCCCTCGTTCTCGCGGTCCTCGCCGTCGCACACCACGACCATGCGGCCGGCGCGGATGTCCTCCAGCGCCTCCTCGATCGTGGAGAAGTGGGTGGTGGACGTGCTCATGCGCTCGTCCTCGCGTCGATCAGTCGTTCCACGTACTTGGCCAGCACATCGACCTCCAGGTTGACCTCGTCACCGGCCCTCACCCTCCCCAGGGTGGTTCGCTCCAGCGTCTCGGGGATCAGCGACACCGCGAACGCCTCGTCCTCCAGCGCGGACACGGTGAGCGAGACCCCGTCCACGGCGATGGAGCCCTTCTCGGCCACGTAGCGCAGCAGCGCCGGGTCGGCCTCGACCGTGACCACGCGCGCGAAGCCCTCGTCGCGCACGTCGCGCACCCGTCCCAGGCCGTCGACGTGACCCTGGACGACGTGGCCGCCCAGGCGGTCGGCGGCGCGCAGCGCCAGCTCCAGGTTGACCGGGTCGCCCGGGCCCAGCCGGCCCAGCGACGAGCGGCGCAGCGTCTCGTCCATGACGTCGGCGGCGAACCCGCCGGGGGTCACCTCGGCCGCGGTCAGGCAGACGCCGTTGACGGCCACGGAGTCGCCGGGCGCCAGCTCGGCGCCGAGCGGCGTCTCGACGGTCAGCCGCCCGCCGGCCACGCCGCCGACCGCACCGGTGGAGTGCACCAGGCCGGTGAACACGTCACCACTCCCGCACGCGGGCCGACACCAGCAGGTCGTCGCCCACGGACTCGCAGGTCAGGGTCAGGGCACGCACCGCGTCGGCGATGGACTCGGCGCCCTCGCCCTCCAGCGTGGCCCGGGCCGAGCGCCCGCCGAGCACGAGCGGCGCCAGGAACAGGCGGATCTGGTCGATCTCCCCCGCGTCCAGGAACGCGCCGGCCACGTGCGGCCCGCCCTCGAGCAGGATCGAGCTGACCTCGCGCGCGCCCAGCTGGTCCAGCGCCGACTTGACGCGCGCGGGCTCGTTCTCGCCCGTGGCCACGATCACCTCCGCGCCGGCCGTCTCCAGCGCCTCGGTGGCGGTGCGCCGGGCGGCGCGCGACACGGCGACGGTCAGCGGGACCTCGCGCGCCTGGCGCACGAGTTGCGAGCTCAGCGGCAGCCGGGCGTCGGAGTCGAACACGACGCGCCGGGGCTGGCGGTGGACGCCCTCGATGCGCGCCGTGAGCTGGGGGTCGTCGTGCAGGGCGGTGCCGATCCCCACGGCCACGGCGTCGCACTCGGCGCGCCAGGCGTGCGCGCGGGCGCGGGACGGCTCGCCGGAGATCCACTTGGAGTCCCCGGCCTCGGTGGCCACCTTGCCGTCGAGCGTCATGGCCGACTTGAACAGCACCCACGGGCGGCCCGTGCGGGCGAGTTTGCGGAAGGGCTGGTTGAGCAGCCGCGCGCGGGCGGCCAGCTCGCCGTCGGCCATCGCGACCTCGATGCCCTCGTCGCGCAGGATCCCCAGGCCGCGGCCGGACGCCTTCTCGGTCGGGTCGTCGCTGGCCACGACGACGCGCGCGATGCCCGCCTCGACGATGGCGTCGGTGCACGGCGGCGTCTTGCCCTCGTGGCAGCACGGCTCCAGCGAGACGTACAGCGTGGTGCCGGTGAGGTCGGCGCCGCCGGCCGCCGCGATGGCCTCGCGTTCGGCGTGCGGGCCGCCGTAGGTGGCGTGCCAACCCTCGCCGACGACCTCGCCGTCGCGCACGATGACGGCCCCCACGAGCGGGTTGGGGGACACCCGTCCCCGGCCCTGCTCGGCCAGCTCGATGGCGCGGGCCAGGTGGGCGCGGTCCAGATCCGTCTGTACGGCCATTCCCCTACAGGATAGGGGCGACCCGGTTCAGCCCGTGGCGGCTTGCAATATGTCCCGGTAGGCCTGGGCCGGGTCGGGGGCGCCGAAGACCGCGGAGCCGGCGACCAGCAGCGTGGCGCCCGCCTCCACGACGCGCCGGGCGGTCGCGACGTCGACGCCCCCGTCGACCTCCAGGACCGGCCCCGGGCCCGCCGCCTCGCGCATCCGGCGCAGCTTGTCCGGGGAGCCGGGCAGGAACGCCTGCCCGCCCCACCCCGGGTTGACCGACATGCACAGCCCGAGGTCGAGGTCGTCCTCGATCTCCGACAGCGACGCCGCCGGCGTCGAGGGAGTGAGCGCGACCCCGGCCGTGCAGCCCGCCTCGTGGATGTGGGCGACCGTGTAGTTGGCGTGCGGCGTGGCCTCGGCGTGGAAGGTGATGTTGTCCGCGCCGGCCCGGGCGAACTCCTGGACCTGGCGCTCGGGGCGCTCGACCATCAGGTGGACGTCGAGCAGCCCGCCGGCCTGGTGGACCTGGTCGGCCAGGGCCCCCACGATCAGCGGGCCGATCGTGATCGGCGGGACGAAGTGGCCGTCCATCACGTCGCAGTGGATGACCCGGGCGCCGGCGTCCATGACCGCCTCGACCTGGGCGCCGAGGCGCGCGAAGTCGGCCGACAGGATGGACGGCGCCACCTGGACGTCTCGGGGCAGGTCGGGCATCAGATGGGCGTGAGCATGCTGGATCCGCAGTGGTTGCACTTGAGCACCGCGGTGCTGGACATGCGCACGATCGTGGAGTGCTCGCCGCAGTTGGGGCACAGGCTGACCAGCTCGTAGCGGCGCAGGCAGTTCACGCAGCGGTAGCGGCCCGGGAGGTTGGTCGGGCGCAGCCAGGGCTCCCCGCACTCCGGGCACGCCGGGCCGAGGTCGACGGTCTCGGCCCCGCTCACCCGGGTCGCCTCAGCCGGGCGATGAAGAAGCCGTCCGTCCCGTTGCGGTGGGGCATCGCCAGCAGGTGGTGGGCCACGAGGGGATGTTTCCAGAGCGGGTGGTCGGTTTGGAGATCGTCGGGGACGAGGTCGTGGTGGTCCTGGTCCACGACGTCCTCGCCCTCGGCGGGGTGGATGGTGCAGACGGAGTACACGACGGTCCCGCCGGGGCGCACGGCGCGGGCGGCGCCGGCGAGGATCTCGCGCTGGAGGGCCGCGAGCTCGCGCGCGCTGTCCGGGGTGGCGCGCCAGCGCAGGTCGGGACGGCTGCGCAGGGTGCCCAGGCCGGTGCACGGCGCGTCGACGAGGACGCGGTCGAAGCCCTCGCCGTGGTCGTCGCGGGCGTCGCCGTGGACGACGCGGACGATGTCCGCGCCCAGGCGGCCGGCGTTCTCCCGGAGCTCTCTGGCCCGTCCCTCGTTGCGCTCGACGGCGACCAGGTCGCCCCGGTTCTCCATCAGGGCGGCCAGGTGGGTGGCCTTGGTCCCGGGCGCCGAGCAGAGGTCGAGGACCCGCTCGCCGGGCCGCGGATCCAGGATGCGGGCCACGGCCATGGACGCGCGGGACTGGGGGGTGATCGCGCCCCGTGTGAAGAGGTCGCTGCTCTGGACGTCGACTGCGCCGGTGAGGAGGAGGCCTTCGGGGAGGCGTGGCG
>DATLOP010000045.1:0-7878 GCA_035536255.1 Solirubrobacteraceae bacterium | reverse complement strand
GTCGATGTAGTAGCTCTGCGGGACGCCGCGCCACAGCTCGACGTCCTCGTCCATGAACGCCCGCACGCCGGTCGCCGGGTGGATGGCCAGGTTGCGCCCGAGCGCGGGGGACCGCACACCCTGGCGGCGCAGCAGGCCCGGCGTGTGGACCGCCCCGCAGGCCACGACGACGTGGTCGCAGCTCACGTGCAGCGTCCCGCCGCCCGCCGTGCTCGCCGTCACGCCGCGCGCGCGACCGTCCGCGATCTCGATGCGCCGGGCACGGGCGCCGGTGTACGTGGTGGCCCCGGCCTCCCAGGCCCGGGGCATGTAGGTGATCCCGACGTGCTGCTTGGCGCCGGACGGGCAGCCGAACGCGCACACCCCGGACCCGACGCAGCCGCGCGCGTTGCGGTAGATGTAGTCGGCCGACCAGCCCAGCGCCTCGGCGCCGCGGCGCACGACGGCGGTGTTGGGCCCGGCCAGGTCGGGTGGGACCTGGGAGACGTTGAGGATGCGCTCGACGCGGCGGAAGCACGGCTCCAGCGCCTCCTCGGTGAGCGACTCCAGGCCCAGGTCCTCGCGCCAGCGGCGCAGGATGCGCGGCGGCGTGCGGAAGCACGTGCCGGAGTTCACGACCGTGGTGCCGCCGACGGCGCGGCCCATGGGCAGGACGATCGGCGGGGCGCCGAGGGTCGTGACCTGGCCGGCGTCGCGGTACAGCAGCTGCGTCATCTCGCGGGGACGGGCGGTGAAGTCGTCGGTGTCGTGCCACTCGCCCTCCTCGAGGACCGCCACGCGCATGCCGCCCTCGGCCAGCTCCTTGGCCGCCACGGCCCCGCCCGCGCCCGAGCCGATGACGCACGCGTCCACCCGCACGCGCCGCTCGCCCCGGATGTCCGCGCCGCGCACGAGGCGCCGCTCGGCGGGATGGAACGTGCCCGTGCCGTCGCGGTAGGCCGCCTCGCCGGTGTCCCGCACGCCGTCGCCGGCCGCCTCGCCGATGTCCCGCATCGGACGGCTCACCACCGGGCCTCCCGCCGGCGCAGCGCGCGGCCGCGCTCGACGACCGCCACCGGGTCGTACCCGAGCGCGCGCATCACGCCCTCGTCGCCGTAGTAGGCGAGCTTGGCCAGGGCCTCGAGCGCGTGGGCCAGCGGCGCCATCCGGCCGCGCTGGACCCGCGACAGGTAGGCCAGGCGCTGGGCGGGCGCGAGCCGGCGCAGCCGCGCCCCGAACCCCAGGCCGAGCGGCCCGACCTCGACCGCGAGCAGCATCGCCCGCAGCCCGGCGCGGTTGATGCTCGGCGAGGCGGCGAGGTAGCGGCCCAGGAACTCGCGCGTGTCGGTCTCGCGCAGCGCGGGCAGCCCGTGCCCGGGCGCCACGACCGCGTCGGTGAGGCAGGCGAAGATGTCCGCCTCGCGGGTGAAGGCGTCGCGCCTCACGCGCGACCCTCGATCGCGCTCTGCACCCGCTCGCGCTGGCGGGCGGCGAGCTCGGTCATGGCGGCGCGGGCGCCCGAGCCGTCGCCGGCCGCGACCGCGGCGGCGGCGCGGGCGTAGAGGGGCGCCAGCTCGGCCGGGCGCGCGGCCACCGGCAGCTCGTCGGCGTGGGCGAAGTACAGCGCGCGGATCGAGTTCAGGACGAGGACGAACACGAGGTTCTGCGCCGCCGTCGCCAGCTCGGTCACGAAGGCGAAGTCGATCCGCTGCGCCGCGGCGGCGTCGGGCGCGGCGGCGAACTCCCCGGCCAGCGCGGCCAGGCGCGCGGCGGCGCCGTCGTCGCGGCGCTCAGCGGCCAGCGCGGCCAGCTCGGCCAGCATCAGCGAGCGCGCCTCCAGCACGTCGGCCAGCACGCGGCCGTCGACCCCGCCGGCCCGGAACAGCAGGTGCGCCACCACGTCGAGGCCGCCGTGGGCGCGCCAGTCGCGCACCCGCATGCCGTCGCCCTGCCGGCTCTCGATCAGCCCCATCTGCTCCAGGCGCTTGAGCGCCTCGCGCAGGGTGGACATGGTCACGCCGAGGTCCGCGGCCAGCGCCCGCTGCGTGGGCAGCCGCTCGCCCGGCGCGTAGCGCCCGGCGAGCAGCGATTCGAGCAGGTCGCCGAAGACCTGCTCGGACACGAGCGGGGCGCGGGGGGCCGCGGGCACGACCCGACCGTAGCAGATTGTTCGGAACAATCTGCGGGATTTCCCCGTCCGCCCCGGCGCCTCCGAGGTAAAGCGCCACGCCCCGCGCGCCGATGACCCCGGCAAGCCCGACGTGCGCACTCGCACGCGCGGGCCCAGCGTGCATTCCCAATGACCCGCCCGAACCTCCGACTCTCAGACCAGTCCGGCTTCTCGCTCGTCGAGTTGCTGGTGGCGACCCTGATCCTCCTGATCGGCGTCGCGGGGACGATCGCGATGCTCGACGGCGCCAACGCCCGCACGATCGACAACCGGGCCCGCGAGGCCGGCACCGGGCTGGCGCGCGAGGTCGTGGAGCGCACGCGGTCGCTGCCCTACACGGCCATCACCCCCAACGGGCTGGCCGCCCGGCTCCAGGCCATGGGCGGCATGAACGACTCCGACATCGCCCAGCCCGGGTGGCAGGTCAACCGCCGCGGCACCGTCTTCACGATCGCCATCAGCTCCTGCTCGGCCGACGACCCCAAGGACGGCGTGGGCACCCACGACGCCGCCAGCTGGTGCTCCGGCGGCGGCGCGCCCACCAGCCCGCCCGACAGGAATCCCGACGACTACAAGCGCGTCACGGTCGACGTGACCTGGGACCAGCGCGACGCCCGGGGCGCGGCCCACGAGCAGACGCTGATCAACAGCCCCGGCAACGCGGCCGGCCCCAGCATCACCGCCCTGACGCTCAACGGCCAGCCGGACACGATCGTGTGCCCCAACTCGGCGTGCGTGTCGTCGCTGACCTTCAGCCTCACCACGTCCGCGACGCCCTCCACCGTCCCGTGGTCGATCGACGGCGCCGACCAGGGCACCGCATCGGGCGGGGGGACGGCGTGGCAGTTCAGCTGGGACCTGGCCAACGTCACCGACGGCGCCTACCTCATCGGGGTCCGCGCCTACGACGCGCAGGGACGCTCCGGCGCCACGCGCACCAAGACGGTCACGCTGAACCGCTTCGACCCCCTCAAGCCGCGGGGCTTCGCGGCCGGGCGCAACGGGTCGATCGTCGACGCCGAGTGGATCGCCAACGCCGAGCGCGACATCGTCGGCTACCGCCTCTTCCGCTCGGTCGACGGCGGCGACTACACGCAGGTCACCTCGGGCACGTGCTCCAGCGGCGCGAGCGCCCTGACGACCAAGACGGCCTGCTACGACCCGGCGCCGCCCGCGGGGACCGTCGTCTACGCGGTGCGCGCCCTGGACCGCCGGGCCGACGGGAGCCTGCGCGAGGGCCCCAGCTCCGACCCGATCACGGTGACCGCCACCAACCCCGCGCCCCAGCCGCTGACCACGCTCACGCGGAGCCCGGGAGTCGGCGCGACCACCGCGGTCACGCTGGAGTGGACCGTGCCCGGCGGCTCGCCGGCGCCCGCCTTCTACCGCATCTACCGCGACGGGGTCCTGTACACCAATCGCTACGACCGCACCGGCACCGGGACCGACACCAGCTGGACCGACCCGCGCCCCGACGGCGAGTCGCACACCTACTGGGTCACCGCGGTCAGCGCGAACCTGGCCGAGTCGACGGCGAAGGCGGCGCAGTGATGAGCGCGCGCGCCGGCTCCCAGGACGGGTTCAGCCTGATCGAGCTGCTGATCGTGATGACGCTGTCGCTGATCATGCTCAGCGCGGTCCTGGTCACCTTCGACTCCTTCATCACGCGGGCCGACCGCAACGCGCAGCTCAACGACGCCCAGGCGTCCACGCGCGTCGCCGTCGAGCAGCTGGCGCGCGACCTGCGCAACCTGGCCAGCCCCAGCCCGGAGAAGCCTCAGGCGATCGACTCCGCCGCGCCGTACGACCTGATCTTCCAGACGGTCAACCCCGCCGGGAGCACCACGGCCAACAAGACCAACGTGCAGCGCGTGCGCTACTGCCTGGATGCGCCCGCGTCGGACGACGCGACGCTGTGGGCCCAGACGCAGACGTGGAACACCCTCGCCCCCGCCCCCATGCCCGGGATCGCCGGATGCCCCTCTACGTCGCCCGGCTGGACCTCCGCCCGCGTGCTGGCCAAGGGCGTGACCAACCGCGAGGGCGGGCGGCCGCTGTTCCTCTACAACGCCGCGACCAAGACCGACATCACGGCCATCGCCACCCAGCTGTGGTCGCGGACGGACAAGCAGACCGAGCCGCGCGTCGGCCTGCTGCGCACCCAGGTCTACCTGCGCAACCAGAACCAGGCGCCGGTGGCCAGCTTCACCGCCACCACCAACGTCGGGACCGGCCGCGTGATCCTCAACGCCTCGGCCTCGCGCGACGCCGAGGAGGACGAGCTGCGCTACGACTGGTACCTCAACCAGACGCCGGACTGCCGGGCGGGTACGCCGCCCACGCCGACCGGCTCGGGCGTCGTCTACAACATGAACACCGGCACGGGCACCAAGACGATCACCCTGATCGTCTACGACTCGGCGGGCCTGTGCACCTCCCAGACCCAGACGGTGGTCGTGGCGTCATGATCCGCCGGCTGCGCAGCGAGCGGGGCACCGTCCTCGCCACCACCATGATCCTCATGGGCCTGATGACCATGGGGGCCCTGGCCACCTACTCCTACGTGGACACCCAGACCACGGAGTCCGGCCGCGAGCGCGTCCGCGAGACGTCGTTCAATGTCGGCGAGGGCCTGCTGGGCTCGCAGGTCTTCATCCTCTCGCGCGCCTGGCCGGGCTCCGCCTCGTCCGCCAACGGGGCCACCGGGCCCTACCCCGCCACGTGCGCCAACGGGTCCAGCCACGAGCGCTGCCCCGACGGCGCCTCGCTGGTCTCGGCGTTCGGCGGCGTCGACGTGGCCAAGGGCGTGACGTGGCAGACCCGGGTCCTGGACAACTGCCTGGACTTCTCCTGCGGCACGCCGCCGCCCGCCGGCGCCGACCGGTGCAGCGACGCGCGCCTCGACGCGCCCTACAGCTACAACGACGCGACGATGCTGGCCGCGCCGGTCACCTACGACTCCAACGGCGACTGCCGGATGTGGGTTCGCGCTCAGGCGGCCATCGACGGCCGCCGGCGCACGTTCGTCGGCCTGGTCCGGGTCGAGCAGATCACCGAGCAGTTCCCCCAGAAGGTCATAACCGCGGGCCACGTGGGGTCGGCGAACCAGGGCAACAAGGTCCTCGTGGACACGCAGGGCGACGCCGGACAGCCCTCGGGAATCGCGGTGCGCTGCCCCCAGACGCAGGCGGGCTGCGTGGACACGGACAAGGACGTGCAGATCAGCCCGCGCAACATCGAGTACAGCTACCCGAGCCCGACCGCGATGGCGGTCGAGGCGCTCGAGCGCCTGCGCGAGCGAGCCAAGTCGCTGGGGACGTACTACCCCACGGTGAGCGGGTGCCCCTCGACCCTGAGCGGATCGCTGGTGTTCGTCGAGAGCGGCACGATCAGCTGCACCGGGAACACCGCGATCAACTCGCCGACCAACCCCGGCATGCTTGTCGTCGCCACGGGAACGGCCTACATCGGCAACGAGTTCTACGGGCTGCTGCACATGGCCAACCTGCAGAACTCCTCGGGCTGGGTCGTGACCGTCGGCGGCAACGGTCTGGTCCAGGGCGCGATCAGCGTCGACGGGCCGGGCGGCGTCAAGGTCGGCGCCGACAAGTACAACGTGGTCTACGCCGAGGGCGTCTTCCGCAAGGCCGTCTCCTACGGCAGCGCCGGAATCATCCAGAACACCTGGCGCGAGATCGTCCCCGCCGCCTGAGCGGGCGTCAGCCCAGCGTCAGCTGGCCCTCGGTGGCGTCGGGCGGCGGGCCCGAGTCCTGGCGCAGGAGCTCGCGCATGCGCCGCGCGCTGACCGGGGCATCGGCGCCGCGGTTGTTGTTGAAGGCGACGTTCACGACGCTCGCGGTGCCCGCCAGCTCGCGCGCGCGGCCGGCGATCTCCTCCAGCTCCTCGCCGGAGTAGTCCCAGCCGAAGCGCTCGGCCACCGTGCGCCCGGACAGGTACCCGTCGGCGTTGCGCCCGTGGGCGCGCAGGTAGGCGAGCCGCTCGTCGGTCACCGCGTCGACCGGCGGCATGATCGTGAAGTGCTCGGCGCGCGGCGCGTCCACGCCGACCCAGGCGGCGCCGCGCTCGGACAGGTGCGCCAGCGCCTCGGGCAGCACCTCGTCGCGCGTCCAGTTGCGGTTGCGCAGCTCGACCGCGACGACGTGAGGCGAGAGACGGTCGAGCAGCGGGTCCAGCTCCTCCAGGGCGTGCTGCTTGGGGCTGAAGCCGGGCGTGAGCTGGAGCAGGAACGCGCCCAGCTTGCCCGCCCGCTCCAGCGGCTCCACCGCGGCCAGCATCGCGTCGGCGGTCGCGGCCTCGATCTCCGGGGTCAGGCGGACGCGCCCGCGGCGGTCTACGTCGGCCTCGGCGCGGATGTCCGGGGGCAGCGAGTCCGCGGGGGCGGCGTGGCGCGAGAGCAGGCGGTGCAGCTTGACGTGGAAGGTGAAGCCGTCCGGGGTGACCTGGGCCCAGCGCTCGACCGTGGCGGGCTCGGGGACGGCGTAGAAGGACGAGTTCAGCTCGACCATCTCGAAGCGCTCGGCGTACCAGGCCAGGCGGTCGCGGGCCGCCATCCCCTTCGGGTACCACTCGGCGACGAACCCGGGGTCGGCCCAGCTGGAGGTCCCCACGACGATGCGTCCGGCCATGCGTGCGAGGATAGGCCGGATGCCCCAGTACGCCGTCTCCGCCATCGGTCGCGACCGGCCCGGGATCGTCGCCGCGGTGAGCCGCGTGCTGCTGGAGCACGGCCTGAACGTCGAGGACTCGCAGATGTCGATCCTGCGGGGCCGCTTCACGATGATGCTCGTCGTCGGGTCGCCCGACGGCGTGTCGGTGGACGCGATCGCGCCCGCCCTCGACGCGGTGCGCGACGCGCTCGACCTCGACGCGCTGTCCTTCGAGCCGGTGACGCCCGCCGACGCCGAGGCCCCGGCCGATCCGACCCACATCGTCACGGTCTACGGCGTGGACCATCCGGGGATCGTCGCCGCCGTCGCCTCCGCGCTCGCCGGTGCCGAGGTGAACATCACCGACCTCGAGACGCGCCTGGTGTCCGACGACCACGGCGAGGACCTCTACGCGATGATGCTCGAGGTCGCCCCGCCCGGGGGCGCGTCGGCCGCCGACCTCGAGGCGGCGCTGCGCGCCACGCGCGAGGAGCAGGGCGTCGAGGTCTCGATCCGCGAGCTGGAGCGCGACGCGCTGTAGTCCGAGAGGTCCTGCGCTACCCCGACCCGGCGCTCAAGCGCATCGCGCGCGACGTCGAGCCCGGCGAGGCCGCCGCCGTGGCGGCGGACCTGCTGGACACCATGCGCTCCCATCCCGGGTGCGTGGGCCTGGCCGCGCCCCAGGTCGGCGAGCCGGTGCGGGTGATCGTGGTCGACGTGTCGGGCCACCGCCGGGGCCGGCGCTCCCACGGCGAGCTGGTGCTGCTCAACCCCCGCGTCGCCTTCGCCCGCGGCGGCGAGGTCGCCCGCGAGGGCTGCCTGTCGGTACCCGAGCTCACGGCCAACGTCCGCCGCGCCACCGACGTCGTCCTGGACGCCACCGACCTGACCGGCGCCCGGCGCTACATCGGCACCTCGGGCTTCGAGGCCCGCTGCCTGCTCCACGAGATCGACCACCTCGACGGCGTCCTGTTCCTGGACCGCGTGGACTCCCTGTCGCGCGACGTGTTCCGCCGCAAGCAGTACCGGTGAGGCTCGGGGCCCTAGAGCCCCTTGACCTCC